>JBILPO010000132.1:0-5711 GCA_044373805.1 Pelobium sp. | reverse complement strand
AATATTCTAAATCTTGCTTAGTCCAGTTTTTAATGTCTTCTTCGTAACCAATTACACTCCATCCATAAGGGTGCTCTACATAAGCGGTGGCGCTTACCATCTCGCCTAATGTTCTCCACGGAGAGTTTTCTAAGCCGGTACTTCTTTCAGAAAGTACTACTTCTCTTTCAGAATCAACATATTTTGGATCAATAGCTAAATTGGCAATCCTATCAGATTCTAAATCGAACATAGTTTCTATCGCATTTGCAGGAAACCAATCGGTATAAACCGTCACATTTTCTGTGGTATATGCATTATTTGCCCCCCCATTAAACTCCATGGTTCTATCAAATTGCTTGGGGCCATATTTTTTTGCTCCATTAAACATCATGTGCTCAAAAAAGTGAGACAAACCGGTAATGCCGGGATGTTCATTTCTAGAGCCTACGCTGTAAAACAGATACATATTAGCATTAGGGATAGAATTATCCTCTAAAACCAAAAACTTCATCCCATTTTTTAGGGTAAAAGTTTTTACATCATCTACCTTATTTTGGGCGTAAAGCTGTGTACCTGCCACCAATAATAAAGCCACTGCTATTCTTTTGATCATATTTTTGATTTTTGCAAATGCAATTTAAAGTTTGGAGCCCACATTAACTAATTAGATATAAATTATGTCAATATTTTTGCATTCAACCACCTGCTAAAGCGGTAAAATTTTATCTTTACCGAAAAAACAGGCTATTATGTTATCTAAAATAAACTTTACGCAAACACAGGCTTACGAATATCTTATCGATCATTTTGTAGAGATGACCGAGATAGATTTAAAAGAGCTTTTCAAAAAAGATGAAAATCGTTTTAAAAAATTCTCTGTTTTGTTTAACGATATTTTTCTAGACTACTCTAAAAACAGAATTGACGATCAAACTATGGCTTTGTTGATGCAATTAGCTAAAGAATGTGATTTAGGAAACGCGATTAAAGCCATGTTTAGTGGCGAAAAAATAAACGAAACCGAAGACCGAGCAGTTTTACACACCGCATTAAGAAATAGAGGTAATGCTCCTGTTCTTTTTGAAGGGAAAGATGTAATGCCTGATGTGAATGAAGTTTTAGATAAAATGAAGAAATTTTCTGAAGCTATTATCTCTGGCTCATGGAAAGGTTATACCGGCAAAAGTATCACCACTGTAGTAAACATTGGAATTGGTGGTTCAGATTTAGGCCCAGTAATGGTAACCGAAGCTTTAAAAGCCTACAAAAATCATTTAACCTTACATTTTGTTTCTAACGTAGATGGAACTCATATTGCTGAAACCTTGAAAAAGGTTGATCCTGAGACTACTCTATTTTTAATTGCCTCTAAAACTTTTACCACTCAAGAAACCATGACTAATGCGCTTTCTGCAAGAGATTGGTTTTTGAAAAGTGGCGCAAAGGATGCAGATGTGGCTAAACATTTTGCTGCGCTATCTACCAATGCAGAAGGTGTAAGCAAATTTGGGATTGACACCAACAATATGTTTGG
This sequence comes from Pelobium sp., assembly GCA_044373805.1. Classification (GTDB taxonomy): domain Bacteria; phylum Bacteroidota; class Bacteroidia; order Sphingobacteriales; family Sphingobacteriaceae; genus Pseudopedobacter. The sequence continues at coordinate 4,195 of JBILPO010000132.1, read as the reverse complement.
CTTTTGGGATTGGGTTGGCGGAAGATACTCTTTATGGAGCGCCATTGGATTGCCTATTGCTCTTTCTATTGGTTTTGAAAATTTTGAAGAATTATTAACTGGTGCACACGAGATGGACAACCATTTTAAAGATGCCGAGTTTGAACATAACATTCCAGTAATTCTTGCCCTTTTAGGCATCTGGTACAACAACTTTTTTGAAGCTGAAACCGAAGCTATTTTACCCTATGACCAATACATGCACCGTTTTGCAGCCTATTTTCAACAAGGTGATATGGAAAGTAATGGGAAACATGTTGATAGAAACGGAGAAACAGTACTTTACCAAACCGGACCTGTAATTTGGGGCGAACCAGGAACCAACGGCCAACATGCTTTTTACCAATTAATTCACCAAGGCACAAAATTAATTCCTTGTGATTTTATTGCTCCTGCTCAATCTCACAACCCACTAGGCGAACATCATAAAATGTTGCTATCTAACTTCTTTGCGCAAACAGAAGCCTTAATGAATGGCAAAACAGAAGAGGAAGTGGTTGCCGAATTAAAAGGAAAAACACCAGAAGAGATCAGTAAAATTGCTCCGTTTAAAGTTTTTGAAGGAAACAGACCAACCAACTCTATTATGGTTAAAAAAATCAATCCAAAAGTTTTAGGATCTTTAATTGCCATGTATGAGCACAAAATTTTTGTACAAGGTGTAATTTGGAATATTTACAGTTTTGACCAATGGGGTGTAGAACTAGGTAAGCAATTGGCAGGTAAAATTTTACCAGAATTAAGCGCTGATGATCAAATTACTGCCCATGACAGCTCTACCAACGGGTTAATTAATTTGTATAAAGAATGGAGATAGGGTTATCAGTTGAGAGTTTAAATTAAATGATTTTAAAATAATTTGGGCGTTTTAACAGGCTTTCCGCTATATTTTTTTGGCAGAAAAAACCAAAAAAGATGCCGCTTCAATCCTTAACGCAAAAAGCCTTGCAAAATTTGCAAGGCTTTTTCATTTAAAAATCTTAAAATCGATTATTGCTTTATCAATTCTATTTGGAAAAGTTTATCCCATTTTTTACCTGTTACAAATAACCTTTTACCGGCTTTATCATAGGCAACACCGTTTAAAACATCGTTTCCTTCATTTTCAACTTGGCCTTTTGGCAAGCCTATCAAATTAATATAAGCTTCTACTTCACCCGTTTTTGGATTGATGATCGCTACTAATTCTGATTGATAAATATTAGCATATAATTTACCATCCACCCATTCCAATTCATTTAGCTGACCAACCGGCCCTTTATCATCATAAACCTCTATCATCCCTTTGGGCAAATAGGTGTTTTTATCTAATAGAAAAATACGATTGCTTCCGTCAGTGTTGTAAACGGTTTCGCCATCAAAAGCTAATCCCCAGCCTTCTTCAGTATGGTTATAAGGTATCGTTTTTAATAATTTAAAACTTACTTTATCATACTCGAAAATCACTTTTTCTGTATAAGTCAACTGAATAATTTTGTTGCCAATTACGGTCAATCCCTCCGCAAAATATTGATCAATATCTTGCTGTTTTAAAACCGTACCATCTATAGCTACTTTTCTTAAACTAGAGTAATTAGCTTCCCCGTCGCTTTCGTAAAAAACACCATCATGATATTCTAATCCTTGGGTATACGAGGAAGTGGAATGAGGATAAGTTTTTATGATTTGATAACCATATTGATTTGGCTTTTTAGAACTCACTAATACAATGTTTGCAGTGGCTTCTTCTGGGATTCCTTTTCTAAATATTTTAGCAGTAATTAACCTACTACCTAAAGGATAGTTTGTGGTTTGCAATGAAAAAGCAGTAGTATCTAAAATGGTTTTAACTCTTATGGTATCTACAAAATATTGGATAGAATCTACCAATCCATCAGTATAAGATAGTCGAAGTGAAATGCTTTGCCCTGATTTTACAATTTCACCACTTTCTGGACTAATAAAAAAAGAACTCCCATTATTTGAATTACTCTTTTGCTTGCAAGAAAAAAATAAAGAGAACAAGCAAATGGTTACAATTTTATATGTATTTTTATTTATCATTTTTTACAGTTATTGTTATAGCTATTCAACTTCAAATTTAATAGCTTATTGGCTAAAGTAAAAGAAAGACGCTACTTATACGAATTTTAAACTTTATTCATCATTATTAACTTTTATCAATCCCCTTTCCATAACATGGTAAGTGATTGGTGAAAAAGTGTGCAAGTAAAAACAGATTTAAAATTTAAAAAACCATTTTAACTTATTTTGCGTTTTTATCCATAATTAGTTGGAAGTCAATCATATTTTTTCATCAAAATTTAAAACAAATGGAACGTCATGAATTTTTAAAATCTTTAGGTTTAGGAGTAGCAATGGTTTGCGGTGGAGCTTGTTTAAGTGCTTGTGGCGGTGATGATGCTTCTACTCCTAACAATTCAAATCCAACAACAACTCCTACGCCAGTAACTGGCAATACAGTAAGTATAGACATCCCAAGTAAGCTGGCTAATGTGGGCGACCAAAGCACCATGAATGGAGTCCTTTTCTTTAGAATTGCAGCGGGAAATACTAGTGCTTCTTTTGTAGCAACAGAGGCCTTATGCCCTCATCAAAGTGGACAATTACGTTGGTTAAATAGTCAAAATAAGATTCAATGCCAACTTCATCAAGCAGAATTTACGTCGGGAGGCGCTGTAACTCAAGGGCCTCAAGGTACTTCAGGATCTGCCAGAACATTAAAGATTTATGCCACAACAATTTCTGGGAATACTATTACGGCAACAGTGGTTTAAAGAGATTTAATAATTCCAAAAGGCGTCTTCAATGTGGTTAATTTGATAGGTTTCAAATCCTTTTTTAAATAAAATGGAGATGATATCAAACCTTATTTCGCCTTTGTGATCTACTACATAAACATATTCTTCGGCAGCATCTGATAAAAGTTGCTGCTTTTTTTGATCAACAAATTCTTCTGGATCACCAAAATAATTTCCCGAACGGGCTTTAACTTCTACAAAAATGATGGTTTTATTGTGGTAGGCAATAAGGTCAACTTCGGCTTTACCGTAGGTCCAGTTTTCATCTAAAATCTCAAAGCCTTTGGCTTCTAAAAAAGCTTTCGCCAGTGCTTCTCCTTTTTTACCATCATCATTGTGCGTTGCCATTTATTTAATAATTACTGAGCCTAAATAGTTAGAAATATATTTTTCCACCTCTTTTAGCTGCAAATATTCTTTCATCAAAATGGTTACATTATCTACATCTGCTTCATCCTGAATGGCTTTTTGCTTGGTAGTAATCATACTGGCTATTTTTTTCTTCTTCAGATGAAAAATAGCGCCCATAACCGTTCCTTTTAATCTTTCGGTTTCGTCTGGTACGGTAATGTTATGCATTAGATACCAATTCTCACTTAAATGATAAGGAGACGAAATCATAGAAACCGCCATATTTGCAATTTCAGCATCGGGATGTTGAATAAAATCCTTTTCATTGGGTAATTTTCCGTTTTCTAATTCATCATGATAATGCTGAATAACTTTAGCGTAAAGAACGTTGTTAAAGCTTACATCGCTTAAATTGGTAATAATGTAAGGCCCAATATAAGTATCGGTCATTTCATCCCAATTCACCATTTTATCTCCGTAGATTAATAAAACTCTAATAATGTCTCGCTCTTGAAATTCATCAGCTGGGATAACACGCTCTTCAACAAATTCATGAACAAAAGCTTCAATTGGATAATCATCATTACTTTGTGATGGTGGTTGAGATTTGGCTTGTTGATTCTGACTATCCTTTTTAGCTTTCCCAAGCTTCATTTTATTGAGCTCAGAAATCAGGATTCGCTCCTCCATTTGGAGCAAGTTGCTACACTCTCTTAGAAAAACAGAGGCTTTAATGGCATCGGGAATTTTAGCAATACTTTCTACGACTTCCCTTATGACACCGGCTCTTTTTATGGGATCTTTTCCTGCGTCTTTTAATAGGATTTCAGTTTTAAAGAAAATAAAATCTTTCTTATTTTTTTCTACATGGGTTTTAAAAGTATCAGCACCTAATTGCTGGATGTATGAATCCGGATCATGACCGTCGGGGAAAAGGACTATTTTAACATCTAGGCCTTCTTCCAAAATCATATCTAAACCCCTTAAAGAGGCTTTAATTCCGG
>JBILPO010000131.1:0-5763 GCA_044373805.1 Pelobium sp. | reverse complement strand
TAACTATGGCGGAACAGAAGCACAGCCAGTGGTGTTAATTAATAGTGGATCGGCTGCTTTAACAGAGGATAAAAGAACATTATCGTATACGGGTATGTCAGTTAATTTAGATCCTGGGCAGTTCTTAACAGTTAGATTGTATCCTTATTTAACAGATATGACTGCGCCTTCTTCTAGGTATTTATTTACAAGAAATTTAGTTATATCAGCTTTTTCACAAGATACTACCTTACCCTTAGATTTTCTTTCTTTCTCTGGCAAAGCCGATGCTCTTGGTAAAACAGTAGATTTAAACTGGAGTACTACCAATGAAGTAAATACTAAAAGTTTTGATGTACAAAGAAAAACAGCAGGCAGTGATTTTGTAACAATGGGTACTTTAGCCTGTAAAAATACTGCCGGCGTTCATAATTATTCATTTACAGATCAAAACGCTGCAAACGGAACGGCTTATTATAGAATTTCACAATCTGATAACAACGGGGCTTCAAAGTTGAGTAACGTGATCGCTGTGAGTAATAAAGCAGTTTCAGCTCTTTCGGTTTATCCAAACCCAGTTGATCAAACTTTAAATATTAAACATGCTTCAGCTGCCGCTGGAGCCAATTTAGAGGTATTAAGTTTAGATGGTAAAACGATGTTTAAAAAGGCGGTAACTGTAAATTCAATTTCTTCTAATTTGGATGTTTCTAAATTAGCTACGGGTACATACCTTTTGATATTGGATAACAATACCGAAAAGTCATCTTTGAAATTTGTCAAAAAATAAAAGAGGAAGTTCTTCCAAATAAATAAAAAAACGGTTGAGAATTTCTTAACCGTTTTTTATTGATAAAGGCTGGCAACGTTCCCGCTATCGATTGCACAGTTTAATTTTTCTCAATTGAAATCAAATTATTAAATATGTAGTATAGACGATATTCTAAACGCCATATTTATAAACCAATGCTTACCAAAACGCTACGCTTAATGTTATCCAATTGCTCTAGAAATTTAAAACTACTGGTATTTTTTATATTTATTAGTTATAAAGTAGATGCTCAATCCACACTCATAAACACACAATTTAATACCGCAACTTTACCTACATTGCTAAGTAGTGATGGTGTTTTGTCACCAACTAAGGCCGCGGACGGGATTTGTAGTAAGGGCATGATTCAGATTAGTAATGTAGGTGGGGTAGGTCAATACCTGCAAGCAGATTTAACAAGTTGTAGCGCTTTCACTGTGAACATGAAATCTACTTCTACTAGCACTAGGACGGTAACGGTGAAGTATAAAAAAGCTGGGGATGCAGATTTCACTACCCTTTCCCCCGCATTATCTGTTTTGGCAGCAACTTCTTTTGACTTATTAAGTGAATATCCAACACTACTTAGTAATACAGCAATAAGTATTCGTTTAGAAGCCACTAGTGGCAATACACAAATTCATGATTTAGTAGCAATATCAGCTGGTCTGAGTTCTGCAGCTAATATTACTTCATTTAAAATGAACGGCCAAGTAGGAAATGAAGTCATTAATACCACCACAAATACCATCACGTTAAATGTGCTCAATAATGTGAACATTACAAGCGTTTCTCCAATTGGCATTGGTATTTCTAGTTTTGCCACTATTAGTCCTTTGGCTAGCGCCACTAAAGATTTTTCAAACGGAAATGCTGTTTCTTATACTGTTACCGCAGAAGATGGAACCACAAAGATTTGGACTGTGGTAGTTACGTTGGTAAGTTCGGCATTAAAAGATATTACCGATTTTAAACTTTCTAATGATCAATTAGGAGCATCAGTAATTGATAATAGTACCAACACCGTTACGGTAAATGTGCCAAATACCACCAGTTTAACTGCTATTACTCCGCTTTATATTTATACCTCTTCCAATTCCAGCATTAATCCAGGTAAAACTTTAGCCAGAGATTTTACTTCGCCAGTAATTTATACGGTAACAGCGGCCGACAATTCAACGAAGAATTGGACGATTAATGTTAATCAATTAGATATGACAGGTTTTCCAATAATTAATTTTCAAAATGTGATAGGTTTTGCATCCATTACTGGAGATGGTTTTACAGGTCCAACTTCCGGTGGGGCAGCTCAAATTACAGGAAAAACTAATGATACGGTTTATATTAATGGTCCTGCCGAGTTTGCCAAGCTTTGCAAGATTTTGCAAGACCGTATTAATTATAAAAACTATAAAATTAACCCGCTTACCATTGTGTTAGAACCCGGTGTTTATACTGGAGTTGGGGGTGTAGAATCTGTATGGGCTAATGCGATGCTCACCATTCAAGACCAAGCGAATCTTACCATAATTGGACGTAAAAATGTAATCTTAAACTTTGGAATCAATATAAAAAGAGGTTACAATATCTTAATTAGAAATATTTCTTTTCAAGATTATTATGATGACGGTATTAATATAGGCGAACAGGGTACACACCACGTATGGATAGATCATTGTACAATAGGTCATCCTACCACTATGCCTGTAGATAGTGAACATCCTGATGGCGGAATTGATGTGAAAGATGGTGCTAGTTATGTTACCATATCTTGGACAAAATATCGCAATAGCTGGAAAACAGGATTGGCAGGGCATTCAGACAATCCTACTCAAGGTTTAATTGATAACGGCAGGCTAAAAATTACTTATTACGCTAATTATTTTTTCCATACTAATTCTCGAAATCCTAGAGTAAGATTTGGGGAAGTTCATGTACTCAATAATTTACAAGAGCAAGTGATGCTTTATGGTATTGCAGCGGCAAATAGCGCTTCTGTTTACGCAGAAAATAATTTCTTTTTAAACACTAGGTGGGGCATGTATGCAGATAGAACATCTGAATCTTTTAAATTGGTTTTTGGGAATAATACGGATGATATATTTACATCTAAAACAGGTAATTATCCTGCTATAGGCTTAAAACAAATAGGTAATCAATATGATGATAGTGGTTTACCCTTAATAACCGCACAAATTAATCCTGCGATGTTAAACCCCGGCGGTAGATCCGTTAAGTTCGACGAATTTAATCCATCAAGTGTTTTTGCTCCTTCTAGTTATTATAGTTACACGCCAATGTCGGCTAGTGTAGTAAGAAAAATTGTACCCTTATTAGCTGGGGCTGATATGATAGATTTCTTCCCTAAAGCCAATACAAATACTGTTTTGCCATTAGATCTAATCGCTTTTGACGCCAAGATTGAGGATGGAAATAATCCCACCATTCGTGTTACTTGGCAAACTGCCAATGAGGTAAATACTAAAGATTTTGAACTATTCAAAAGAGGAGATATAGGAGATTTTAAATCGATAAATATTCAATCAGCTAAAAATAAAATGGGTTTACAAAACTATTTGTTTGTTGATCGAAATCCTTTAAATGGCGCAAATTATTATCAGTTAAAACAAAACGATTATGATGGGCGATTTCAAAAAAGTAAAGTTATTGTGCTTGCTTTTAACAAGGCTATAGAATTTCAGGTATATCCAAACCCAGTTGATCAAACGCTAAATATTACTCATCCTGTAGCAACTTCTGGAGCTAGTTTTAGGGTATTAAGTTTAGATGGTAAAACCATTTTTAGAAAAGCGGCTAATGTAAATTCAACTTCAACTAATTTAGATGTTTCTCAATTAGCCACCGGTTCTTATCTGCTGATTTTGGATAATCAGAACGAAAAAGCAGCAATGAAGTTTATAAAAAAGTAAGATTTTGGAAATAATAGTTCTCCTGTATTTTCTAATTTTTTACTAAAATTAGGAATAAAAAAAACCGATTAGGATTAAATTCTTAGTCGGTTTTTTTTGCTAAAATCCGGCATCGTTCCCGACATCGATTGCACATTTTTTTTGATCTAAACACTTAGAAATCAATAGAAAACTAATTACTATTGATTAACCAATTAATTCAATAAATAATTTTTTAATGCTTACAGGCAATCGATGGCGTAAAGGAGAATTCAATTTATTTATTGAAAAATTTTAAACCAATTAAAACACATTTTTATGAAGAAAATTTTACGTTCTTATGTCCGGGCCTTTTTACTTATTATAGTGCTAGTTTTAGGTAAAGCAAGTGCTCAAGAAAGATTACTTTATTCAACAGATTTCTCAAATTGGGCTGCAATTTCTACCCTTACCACAGAAACAGCTGTTTCTAAAACCACCGATTTCTCGGGAGAAACAATCAACTTTAAATTTTTACAAGTCGCTGTTAATCCTACAGCTACAGACCCTGCTAGATTTGTTTATGCTCCGGCAGTTCCTTCAGCAGGTGGCGCTGTAGTTACAGCAGGTTGGGCGCAAGCTCAAAAAGTGGCGGGATCGTATATAGAGCTTTCTCCCTTAAATTCAATTACAAAAGTGGTGTTTACGCATGGCGCTACAGGATCTAGTCGGGGCTACAAATTATGGAAAAAAAATGCTACCGATGCAAGTTGGGTAGCTGTTTCTACTGCTTTTGCGGTTCCTTCTGCCGGGCAAACTGTAACGGTAAATATTAATGAGAGTAACGTAGCAATAAAGTTTACCAACTTAGCTGAAACACAAAATGCCTACCTATTTGATCTTAAAATTTACGGTAACTATACACCAACTACCACACAATATGCATTAAATACAAGTTTAAATATTGCTGATGCTGGATCAATTACCAGAACACCTAATGCTACAGAATATGATGCTGGCACAGCAGTAAGTTTACAGGCTACCCCTAATTTTGGCTTTAAATTTCTAAAATGGGTAAATGCTGATAGCAATGCAGATCTTTCTACCACTAATCCTTACAGCGTAACTGTAAATGCAATTACCAATGTTAAGGCTGTTTTCCAAGCGGTTAATACCTATAGTTTCACAGTAAATAAGGCAGGGTCCATTTGGGGCGAAATACAACTTTCTCCATCGCCAACTAATGGCAAGTATGAAGACGGTACAGAAGTGACCATGAAAGTTGTTCCTAATTCGGTTACTAATTTTAGCTACTGGGAAGATAATTCTACCATAAGCCAAAGAACCGTTACGGTGAATGCAGATAAAACCTTTACCGCTACTTTTGACGAAATTCCTTTTATTGTGGGGTGGGATTTTAAAGCTCAAACACCTAAAGAGAGCAGAGCTGGAGATTTTTATTCAGAATCTACTAATACAGGCCTTATTTCTTCTTATGAACCTAGCGGAACTCCAGTTGGTTGGTTATCAAGTGCGGGTACATTTTCGCCGTCTTACCCAGCTATAAGATTTTGGACGTTAGGGGCAAATTTCGCCTCTAATCGCAGATATTTAAAAGCTCAATTTTCTACCGTTGGATATAAAAACATTCAGATTAAATCTTTGGTTTCGGGTAATTATCAAACATATTCTAAACAAAAATTACAGTATTCTTTAGATGACGTAACTTATACAGATTTGGCTAATGTAGATATTACCACGGCTTACAATGCCAGTTGGAAAGATTTAAATGGCACCTTACCCCTTGCCGCTGAAGGGCAAACTAAAGTGTATTTAAAATGGATAGCTGATGAGACAAGTCCTATATTAGGTAATTCGGTAGACAATGATGGCACTGCTTATACCAATGTTTTTGTATTTGCAGATAAATTAATTGTGAATGATGTTACTGCTCCAACCTTAATTTCTACGGTGCCAGTAAATGCTTCAGCTACAGCTTCAATAAATGGCGCCGTGGTATTAACTTTTGATGAAAAAGTTAAAGCGGGTACTGGCAATATCACTTTAGGAACTTCCACAGTATTG
>JBILPO010000130.1:0-5779 GCA_044373805.1 Pelobium sp. | reverse complement strand
AAATGAAAAGTAGATGCACCACCTAATCTCATGTTAGTCGGTAAAAAATATTTTTGACCACCATCTGCATAGCTCATTTTTGTACCAATATTAGAAATATCTAACCCAAAGGCTAGGGTAGTATTTGTATTAAAAATCTGTTTATCGTCTTTATAATAAGCAGAAACATCTGCAGCTACAGCGGTACCTGGTTTTGTTTGCTGACCATCAAAAAACTGACCAGATGAAAGGTTAGAGTAGATAAATCTTAATGCAGTTCCTAATGAAAAATTCTCGCCAAAGCTTCTGGCAAAAGTACCATCCAATGCTAACTCATTCGGACTATAATTCCCTAATTGAGTTTGGTTAGCATCCACCAACTGAATTTCTCCTAAAGAGAAATACCTTAAAGACCCTCCAATTACGTTTCTATTGTCTATGCGATAATAACCATTAATATAAGCTAAATTGATATCGGGTACAAGCTTTTGTAACCAAGGACTGTAGGATAGACCAAAGCCATATTGATCTTTCATAAAAGCTAATTTTGCCGGATTCCAGTGAGTTGCATTTACATCTGGCGATGTGGCTACGCCTACATCTCCAAGAGCGCCTGATCTGGCGTCTGGAGTAATCAACAAAAACGGAACCGCTGTTGTAATGGCATTTCCTTGCCTTCCATCTGTTGTAGAGTTTTCTGTCCCTCCAACTTGTGCAAAAGCTGTTGTTAACCCAAAACCTGAAAATATTAAAAGAAAAGTAAAAGGCTTAAAATTCATATTGTAAAACTAAAATATTAAATGTTAAATTTTTATTTAAAGTAAAACAAGTTTCTCTATTTTTTGAATCGATTTTCCTGATAGGAAAGAACGTACTTTTAATTCATAAACGTATACTCCCCTACCAATTTTTTCTCCAAAATCATCTTTACCGTCCCAAAAAATATCATTTACCCTGTTCCCAGTAGAATTCACCAATTGATTAATTGTTTTAATTAACCTGCCAGAGACTGTTTTAATATTAATTTGAACTTCTAAATCTTCATTAGGATGGTTATGCTCGAACTGAAAACTGGTGCGTGTGGTAAATGGATTGGGGTAATTAAGTACATGAGCAAGGGTGAGCTCTTCGGTATTTTTTACTTCAAAGCTGAGTAGCTCTTCTGAAGAGTTATTGAAGACATCCCAAGCTTTAATTTTTAAAGAATATAACCCAGGTGCCAATTCTGAAATTGGATATTTTACTGTTCCTTTTTGATAAGAATCTAAGGTAGCCTCATAAAAAGTATTTAAAATAAAGGTTTTGTCTTGTTCCGTTTGCGAACTCAAGGTAGCTACAATATCATGCCCAATACCTATTCCCGTGGTGTTTATCCCACTTTCATCATCCAATTTAACCAATAACATGGGTTTAGGATTGGTAATGCCGCCAGAAACAAACTGCTCATCATTTAAAAACAATTTAATGGCTGGCCCAATTTTATCGCTGCTATTAGCATTTACAATTCCACCTAAATTAATATCGTTAAACCCGCCATTAGCGTCTAAAAAAGAATTATCTGCATAATAGCTTATTTTCCCTTTCCCAACCTGCAAGTTAATGTCTTTAGGTACAATGAAATCGAAACTGAAATCACCATTTTTTACAGTAGATTTCCCTTTATAAATGATGTTTTTTTGCTGATTAAAAGCTTGTTCATAGCTTCCATTTGTTTTTTTATCTTGCCCTAAAGTAGTAACTACTGATGGTTTATCATAAATTAAAGGATAAACAAAACCGTTAAAATTGAGGAGTTTAATACCGTTTTCATTCGTCACTATTCCTTTAATATTTACTTTTTGACCGGCTTTTAAAGTATCTAATGCTGTAATTGGTTTATTGTTTATACTGCTTGTTAATACATTATTAGTGGGTATTGGGAACAAGGTAGAAGGATCTCCTAATAAAGTAAAATTTCTAGAATTGATATTTAATCCGCCAATATTATTGTTTTTAGCTGCTTTAAAAACCTCACCGAAACTTATTTTCTTATTCAAAAAAGCAGGATCAAACATAGCTCTTAAAAAACTTTGGTTTAAATCAAAGTTGTATGAAGCAAATACAATACGCGTGGTGGTAAATAAAGCTGGAACGCCAGCATTTTTTTTAAGTAACGTTAATTCGCCTGCCGAGGTCACTTCGGGATCATCCCACCGTCCAAAAGAACAAGTGGCAGTAAAAATGATAGGTAACTTTTTAGGATTATTCCATGAATTTAAAGTAGGAATGGTTAATACTCTTTCTTCTGCCCAGCCACTTTCGCCTCCGTGGCCAGTATAATTAATTAATAAGGAGCCCGAATTTACTTTCTGGTTTAATGCGGCTTCAACTTCGGGATATCTGTTTCCGCCGGCAACACTCTCCTGCTGGTAGGCATCAAAATATATTTTATCGATATTAGGCTTATTTGTTCTTTGAGTGATAATTGCAGCATTGGCTTCTGCCTGATTTAAATGCAGGTTATTATCTTCATCATCTGCAATAATGGTAAATTGATTGCGCCAATCTCCAAAACTTGATTCATCTGCATAATCAATCAACTTATCTACAACATCTTTTGCTTCTGTTAATGATTTAACTGGAATACGGCCAATAGCAATATCTAATAGCCCAGGGTTGGTATTAAAATCTTCAGAAAAATCTCCTTCATTATCATCTAACAAACCAAAATAATCATCTGAAGTGTAGCTTTGTGTTGGCGACAAAGAATTTTCTGATTGGTAAGTTGGTACAAAGTTATTGTCTTTAAACTTGATCATTTTATTATCGAAAGATCCTTTACCAAAGAGCAGTAAATATTTTGGTGCTAATTGAGTATTAAGTCCTGCTCTGTCGTAAAACATCTTTACAAAATCTCTAATGGCAGTAGCGTCTCTCCCACCCGAAGAAAATTCATTAAATACCTGTTGAGGCGTGACTATTTGGTAGCTTATATTTTGCTCTGACTTTCTAAAATCTCCTAATCTTTTTGCCTCAGATATCCATTCTGGTGGTGATATGATAATCATATCAGCTTGGGATAAAGCATGTAAATTTTGATTTTGTATTTTCCCTATTGATACAGGCTCTTTAAAGGTGATTGGATTAAACAACACAAACTCTTTAAGATCATTAGTATTTGTGTTAAAACTAGCATTATTGCCTAAAATGGTTAAATTTTGCTGAACGGCTTGAAGAGGATTAGTCACATCCCAAACCTGAACTTCGGCGGCTACGTTTTTAATGTCAAACCTAGAAATATTGCCAAGCCCTAGGCTATTTTTATCCCTAAATCTTAAGAAATTTTGAGTGGCATCTAAATCTCTCCTAAAATTTATTTCTACATAATCTAACCAAGCATTGGCAGATGAGTTAGGCTTATTATAGCTAATGTTGACGGTTAAATTGGTCCCGGTTAGGCCACTAAAAGAAGTCGCGGCGTTAACTTCTCTGGCAAAATCAGTCTCAAAATTTAAAGGCAACGAGTTAGCCTGCAAAGTATATGCTGGTTGATTATTTATTTTAACTACCGCATTAGAATTTACATTAGCTCTAATCAACATATTAGTTTTTAGAAATAATGGGGCCGCTGAATGTATGCCGCTAATATTAAAGTCAAAATTTCTAGCTGTAGTGAATTCAAAATCCTCTCCATACCAATTTCTTCCAGATTTTACGCTTATAGTAACCAGCGTATATAAATCCTTTTCATAAAGCTGGTGGTCGTCATATTTATTGCTTGTATAATTTGGGGGTTGCACAACAGATTGATTTAGGTTAATTCTTTTGCCAATCCCTTTATCTACATTAATAAAATAATAAGAACTATCTGTATATATGTTGTTCTGGTGTTGAAAATATTGGCTGCTATTATTTAAACTCCACTTTGTGTTTCCTTGAGCATAAAACAGAATATAATCTGTATTGTCTAACTTTCCGTCGTTTTCTCCAAAAACTTGAATGGCATTTTCTTCTAAATCATCAATTCTATTTTGCGCATTATTTTGAGGCAACATAGCACCTCCATTTCCATAAACTCTTATATTTCTAGGATTTATAGTGTTAACATCGACTCCTAAATTTCTTAAAAAATCATAGCTAATTTTATAAATTCCTTCATTTTTTACGGCAATTTTATACCAATTGCCAGAAGCTAAAACAGAATTTGGCAAATAGGCTCGTAAATTTTTTGTTGGTGCGCCAAATTCTTTTACCGCATTAATTTGCAAACTATATTCCTCTACTTTTTTTAACCCTTGATTATCTTTAAATAGGGGTAAAAAGTTAATCAATAAAAAGGGCTTTTTATTCTCGTAAACGGTATAATAAGTAAGCTGAATATCTGATTTTATTTTTTTCACATCCTCATTATTCGCTACTAAAAAGGCTGTAGAAATTTTGTTTAAATTAATGCTTACTGTACAATTAGGACTATTTACGGCTATTTTCAAATAAACCGAAGGAAGGTTTCCAAACTTTTCAGACACAAACCTTGGAAACTCTTTAGCGGTAATTAAACCCGTATACTGGTTTAATTTTACAGAGTCAGAAACCCATTTAATACTCTTATTTTCAGATAAATCTTGTGCAAAAAGACCTGTCGAAGGATTGAATAAAAAAATAAAAATGATAATAAGCTTATTTACAATGTTTTTCAAAATGAAATAAATATATATCTTTATTGTAACTATTATCTTAACTGATCGTTTTAATACTTAAAATTATTGAAAAGCTTTTAATAACTTACAATTTAAATTAATCAGTTTGATTAATTTAAATTTATTATTTTTAGCTTTGGAAACACAATAAAGCACATGAGAAAATTTATTTTACCCGTTCTTGCAGTATGTATTGGCTTCACAGCTATGTTATCATCTTGCTCTTCACCCAGTAAATCGGCAAAAATATCTTCTAAAACAGGGGCGCAATATAACGCTAAAAGACCTGGTTCACTTCAAGTATCCGGAAAAATTAAACCCACACCCGGCCCTGGATTAGTTCATATAGAAGGAGGTACTTTTGTGATGGGAGGCTCTAATATAGATGATATTGGTTTTGATTACGCCGCACCAAAAAGAAGAGTAACCGTTGCTACCTTTTATATGGATGAGACCGAGGTTTCAAACGTTGACTGGTTAGAATATCTAAATTGGATAAAAGAAGTGCCCGCAAATCCAAGATGGTATTATGAAGCACTCCCAGATACTTTGGTTTGGAGAAGTCCTTTAGCCTATAATGAGCCTTACGTAAACAACTATTTCAGACATCCTGCTTATCAGGAATACCCTGTGGTAGGTATAACTTGGGAACAAGCAATGGCTTATTGCGAATGGAGAACCAATGTGGTAAATGAAAATATTTTGCGCAACAAAGGGGTATTAAATGATTGGAAAACTTATGCAACTGCAAAAAGTGGCGTTGCCGGAAAAGGCGGAGCTGCTGCAACTGCAAAAGGCGGAACGGCTGCTAAAGTAAGTACTGATCCCTTTGACCTTGATTTATATTTAAATGGTCAATACGATGATAAAGGTAAGGGAGCACCAAAAGTTTTAAATCCAAAACCCGGTGCAGCTGGTGCCGTTGGAGCAAATGGAAAACCCAGTTCATCTGAAAAAAATCAAAGATTTGCAAAGATAGAAGATGGGCTATTTACTCCAGGAAAATATAGGTTACCAACAGAGGCTGAATGGGAATATGCTGCATTGTCCCTGATTGGTACGGCAAATAATAATATCGTAAACAATAGTAAAACATACCCTTGGTATGGTTTAGGTATAAGAAG
>JBILPO010000129.1:0-5832 GCA_044373805.1 Pelobium sp. | reverse complement strand
GTTCAAAGAGGCACCAATCTTCGTATTAAAGTAAAACTCACTTTAGAAGAAATTGCTAACGGCGTTGAGAAAAAAATAAAAGTAAACAAGCAAATCATTTGTGACACTTGCGATGGCAGTGGCGCTAAAGACAAAAATTCATTCTCTACTTGTAAAACTTGTGGCGGTAGCGGTGCAGTAAGAAGAGTGACCAATACCATTTTGGGTCAAATGCAAACGACCAGCACTTGCCCTACTTGTAATGGCGAAGGAAGCACTATTTCTGCAAAATGCAATACTTGCCACGGAGATGGCGTAACTCGTGGAGAAGAAACCATTAGCATAAATATTCCTGCTGGTGTAAGTGAAGGGATGCAACTGAGCATGAGCGGTAAAGGAAATGCAGCTCCAAGAGGCGGCGTTCCCGGAGACTTAATTATTTTAGTAGAAGAAACTCCTCACGAATCTTTAAAAAGAGAAGGCATTAATGTTATTTATGATCTTCATGTAAGTTTTATAGATGCAACTTTAGGTGCAAGCGTAGAAGTTCCAACTATTGACGGAAAAGCCAGAATTAAGTTGGAACCAGGTACACAAGGCGGTAAAATATTAAGATTAAAAGGAAAAGGTATTCCTGAAGTGAATTCTTACCATAAAGGAGATCAATTAATTCAGATTAATATTTGGACACCAAAAACCTTAAATAACGAAGAAAGAGAGCTTTTAGAACAATTAAGAGAATCTCAAAACTTTAAACCAAATCCTGGTAAGAACGAGAAAAGTTTCTTTGACAGGATGAAGGAATATTTTGAGTAAAAAAATAAAAAATCAGTCAAAAGCGAGACCCAAAATCTCGCTTTTTTTGTGCTAAAACTTTTTATTCTTCTTTTGTAACAATTAAATCAGCCAATCTATATTCTAATCCAAATCATTCTTTTTATCTTGAATAAAATTTACGCCATTCAAATTCACAACCATGTTAAAATTAGCTTTCGTTACCATCATCACTGTTTTTACCGCATTTTTCGCTATCGATTTAAAGAAAACAGAAAAACAGCCCAGCCCAGTAGAAGAAACCGCCGAGAAAAACTATCAAACCTATTGTGCAAGTTGCCATGGTGGTAAAATGGATGCTTTTGTAGATAGAAAATGGAAATACGGCAACACTAAAGAAAACCTATATAAATCTATTAAAACAGGTTATGCTGATGGAGGAATGCCAGCTTTTGAAAAAAGTTTTAGCGATAAAGAAATTAAAGATTTAGCTGATTACATTTTAAAAGGTATCAAAAATGTAGACAGATATACTTCTAGTGAAAAACCATTATCAGACACTTTTAAAACAGAAGAAGGTACCGTAAAACTGGTGAATGTTTTTAGCGGCGCAAAAGTGCCTTGGGGAATTGCTTTTTTACCTAACCAAAAAATGTTGGTGACAGATAGATCTGGCGATTTGTATTTGGTGAACACAAACAAACAAAGTGAAAAGGTTTTGGGTGTACCCGAAGTGAGAGCATCAGGGCAGGGCGGTTTAATGGATGTGATTCTTCATCCTGATTTTGCTAAAAATAACATCATTTATTTAAGCTATTCTAAACCTAAAGAAGGCGATAGCAAAATGCAAACTACTGCAATTTTAAAAGCCGTTTTAAAAGGTAATCAGCTAGAAAATGCTAAAGATATTTTTGTGGCCGAACCTTATTCAACTACCCGTCATCATTACGGTTCTAGGTTAGTTTTTGGTAAAGATGGTTACCTATACTTTTCTGTTGGCGAAAGAGGCAATGAAAAAGGAAATCCTCAAAATATCAAAAACGACTTAGGCAAAGTTCATCGTATTAAAGATGATGGTACTATACCAGTTGATAATCCTTTTGTAAATAATAGCGAAGGACAAAAAACCATTTATTCTTACGGACATAGAAACCCTCAAGGCATGGCTTTAAATCCTTACACAGGCGAATTATGGTCTCATGAACATGGCCCTCGTGGTGGAGATGAAATCAACATCCATGTAAAAGGTGCAAATTATGGCTGGCCAGTAGTTTCTTATGGCATTAACTATAACGGAACCACTTTTACAGAGTTAACCACAAAACCCGGAATAGAAGCTCCTATTCATTACTGGATTCCTTCTATCGCACCAAGCGGAATGACATTCGTAAACAGCAAAATTTATAAAGGTTGGGAAGGAAATTTAATGGTGGGTTCTTTACGTTTTGAGTATCTGAACAGATGCGTCATCAAAAACAAAAAAGTAGTAAAAGAAGAACTTTTGTTCAAAAACATAGGAAGAATACGTGAGGTAAGAATGGCGCCTGATGGTTATTTGTATATAGGTGTAGAAGGTAAGGGGGTTTTTAAAATTGTACCAATAAGTTAATTTCTTTTGTAATAACTTATACTTTTTTTTATCCAATACCTAAAATCACCAAAACCTTATACATGTTAAGCATCAGAAACATTGTTAAAGAGTACGCAAAACACCGAGCACTAGACCATGTAAGCATGGAAGTTGAGCAAGGGAAAATTTTTGGATTATTAGGTCCAAATGGAGCAGGCAAAACATCTTTAATTAGAATTATTAATCAAATTACCGGACCCGACGAAGGAGAAATCTTTTTTAACGGCGAAAAGCTCAATCAATCTCATATCAACAAAATTGGATACCTGCCAGAAGAACGTGGCTTGTATAAAAAAATGGAGATTGGTGAACAAATGCTTTACCTAGCCAGATTAAAAGGTTTAAGCAGAGCCGAAGCCACCAAAAGAATTAAATTTTGGTTTGAGAAAATGGAAATGCAAAGCTGGTGGAATAAAAAAGTAGAAGATCTTTCTAAAGGAATGCAGCAAAAAGTACAGTTTGTAGCTACAGTTTTACATGAGCCCGAATTGATTATTTTAGATGAACCTTTCTCGGGATTTGACCCAGTAAATGCAGAAATTATCAAAAATGAAATCTTAGAACTGAACCAAAAAGGCTCCACTATTATTTTCTCTACCCACAGAATGGAATCTGTAGAGCAACTTTGTGACCACATTGCTTTGCTTAATAAATCTCATAAAATATTAGATGGCAGCGTAAAATCTATCAAAAACGCCTACCGAAATAATACATACCATGTAGGCGTAAGTGCTAATTTCAAAGCGTCTTCATTAGCAACTTTTGAGTTGTTAGATACCATTTCTACAGAGGATAGCGAGAAATTAACGATCAAACTTAAGGAGGGATTTACCACTAATGATGTTTTGCAGGAACTTATTCAGCAAACTGGGGTACATTATTTAGAAGAAGTGATACCAACCATTAACCAGATTTTTATTGAAAAAGTTAAACATCTAAACTAAAACTCCTCATGAACAAAGTATTTTTAATTATACAAAGAGAATATTTAAGTCGGGTAAAAAAGAAATCTTTTTTAATCCTTACTTTTTTAGTGCCTTCATTGTTTATAGGGATGATGACATTAGTCGTTTATCTTACCGCAAGTAAAGATAATGAAGCCAAAAATTTTAAAGTGATAGACCAATCTGGGATTTTCAAAAATCAGTTTAACAATACTTCTAATATTAATTTTAGCTACCTCAATGAAGATTATGAGCAGGCAAAAAAGACAATAAGAAAAGAAAAAGATGATTTCTTACTCTTTATCCCATCAGATTATGTAGAAACTGGGAAAGTAGAGGTCATATCCGAAAAGAAACCGAGTATTTCTGTGGTAGATGACATTGAAACACAAATGGAATCTATCCTTAGAAACAAAAAATTAATTGCCGCTGGTATAGATACCGCGGTATTGAACAGCTCAAATGCAAAAGTATCTATCAACGCCAAACAGTTAACAGATGAAGGAGAAAAAGATGCCAGCTTGGGTGCCACTTATATAGTAGGTTTTTTAGCCGCTTTTATGATTTATTTAGCGCTTTTCATTTATGGAGCACAAGTGATGCGAGGCGTAATTGAAGAAAAAACCAGTAGAATTATTGAGGTTATTGTATCATCAGTAAAACCTTTTCAATTGATGCTGGGTAAAATATTAGGAATTGGAGCAGTTGGGCTAACTCAATTCTTATTATGGATTATCCTGAGTACAGGTTTATCTACTGTGGCTTCCAGTTATATCAATAATGATGATAAACCAAAAACAGAACAAGGAATAAAAAAAGATGCCAATCAGCCTGATATGAAAGAGATCAGTTCAGGTAATAAAGTTCAGCAATTTTTAAAAGCTGCCAACACCATTAATTTTCCATTAATTATTGGAACGTTTTTCTTTTATTTTTTAGGCGGATACTTGCTTTACAGCGCTTTATTTGCGGCAGTTGGTTCTGCAGTAGATAATGAAACCGAAACGCAGCAATTTATGTTGCCCATTACGCTACCGCTAATTTTCACCTTTATTATTGGGATGAATGTGATTGTGAACAATCCGGATAGCACACTTTCCTTTTGGATGTCGATGATTCCGTTCACCTCTCCTATTGCCATGATGATACGCATTCCATTTGGTGTACCTGTTTGGGAAATTGCTTTATCAATGGCATTATTGGTCGTTGGATTTGTGTTTACCACTTGGGTAGCATCCAGAATTTATAGAGTTGGTATTTTAATGTACGGCAAAAAAGTAACCTATAAAGAATTGGCAAAATGGTTTTCTTATAAGGAGTAGTTTAAGTATAAAGTTAAATTAGTAAGCTTATAGTCCATGGTATATTGCCATGGACTTTTTTATAAAAAAATGACCAAAATAAAAGCAGTTATAGACATTGGCACCAACACTTTTCATCTATTGATTGCAGAGGTTTCAGATCAAAAGGGAATTTCTGTAATTCATAAAAACACCATTGCAGTAAAACTTGGGGAAGGTGGCGTGAATAAAGGCTTTATTGCTGATGCTGCATATCAAAGAGGAATAGCCGCTCTTATACAGTTTAGAAAAGAATTAGATGATCACCATATTCAGTTTGTAAAAGCTACGGCCACTGCAGCAGTAAGAGATGCAAAGAATGGGAAAGCGTTTATAGCTGAGGTTTTGGCCAAAGCCGATATTGAAATTGAAATTATTGATGGCCAAAAAGAGGCTGAATATATTTATTTAGGCGCAAAAGCAGCTGGAGTATTGAGTACTAAAACTGCTCTTATTATGGATATTGGTGGCGGCAGTACCGAATTTATAATTTGTAATGAAAAGGTTATTTTTTGGAAAAAAAGTTACCGCTTAGGTGCAGCGAGGTTATTAGCCGATTTTTATCAGGAAGATCCCATCTCTCAACAAACAATTAATAAAATTCATCATCATTTTAAAATTCAATTAACTGATCTCTTTGAGCAACTTCACCATCACCAAATGCTAAGTTTAATTGGAACAGCAGGTTCATTTGATACTTTTTCCGAATTGATTGCTCTTAAAAATAATACCGTTTTTGATGCAAATAAAAACCATCACTTCGATTTTAATTTTGATGCTTTAAAAGATTTATTAGCAGAAATTATTATTTCTACTCATCAAGAAAGAAAGGAAATGAAGGGATTGATTCCCTTAAGAGTTGATATGATTTTAATGGCTTCTATTTTGACACGCTATGTACTTGAGCAAGCTAATATCCAGCAAGCAGTCGCTTGTACTTTTTCACTTAAAGAAGGTTTAATAAGTAGTGATTTTTAAGTTTAAGAAAGATAAGGTCTTAATTTTTCAAATAATTTTTCGGTAGGTAAACCCATTACGTTGGTATAAGAACCAACTATTTTTTCAATAGCGACTAATCCTATCCATTCTTGAATACCATAGGCTCCAGCCTTGTCATAGGGTTGATATTGATCTACATAAAACTCAATATCTGCTTGACTTAATT
>JBILPO010000128.1:0-5844 GCA_044373805.1 Pelobium sp. | reverse complement strand
ACAGCTTATTCCCAGCCGGCGGAGCACCCGAAGCTGTTTTCAATGATTTTGGAATACGGTTAAATGCAGGAGACGCTTACATAAATAGACTATGGAGATATTTATATGAAGTTGTTAATACGGCTAACACCATAATAGGGAGAGCAGAAAATCCTTCTGTAAAATGGACCGAAACTGAGAAAAACCAAATCATTTCAGAAGCTCGTTTGATTAGAGCATGGGCTTACCGCCATCTTACTTTTTTATGGGGCGATGTTCCTCTTAGCTTAAAAGAATCTGACGGTGGATCTATAAAAACAGATTGGGAAAGAGCCCCTGTTGCGCAAGTGCGTAAAGCAATGGAAGAAGATTTATTATTTGCTGAGACGCATTTACCAGAGGTTGTTACCATAGAAGGAAGGGTATCAAAAGTTGTAGCACAACATTACCTTGCCGAGCTTTATTTAACCACTGGAGAAAACCAAAAAGCCAAAGACAAAGCTTTAGCAGTTGTTCAAAATGCAAACTACAAATTAATTACCGCTAGATACGGCGTTAAAAGAACTATTGCCGGAACCCCGTTTACTGATATGTTTATAGACGGAAACTCCAACAGAAAACAAGGTAATACCGAGTTGCTATGGTTATTTCCAAATCAATACTTATCTATAGGTGGTGATGTAAATATTATGAGAAGGTGGTGGGTAAACAGGTACAATTCAATTAGAGTTAATAATAAGACCCCTATTACCTATTCTAAAGATAACGGAGGCAGAGGATTAGGTAGATTTGCCGTTACAAAATTTGCTTTATCGTTGTATCAAGCTAATGACAATAGAGGCTCCTCTTTTGCTTGGCGTTATTTTTGGATTATGAATAATGCGAGTTCATTACCAACAGGCTCTAAAACATCAATAACTTGTGCCAGCCCTGGCTATACTGGTAGCGCTTTAGGTGATACTGTAAAGTTAAGTATTGCTTGTGATGAACCATTACCATCTAGTACAACAGCTCAAAACTGGCCAAATATCCGCAAATGGGACTGGGCACCTGATGATATTGCTAACGTACAAGAATCATCTAATTACAACGATCAAATATATCTTAGACTTGCAGACACTTATTTATTATTAGCAGAAGCTCAATTAAAATTAAATGATCTTGATGGCGCTGCAACAACCATAAATATATTAAGAGCAAGGGCAAGTGCTACACCAATAACATCAGCACAGGTTACTTTAGATTTTATACTAGATGAACGTTCTAGAGAATTGGTGACAGAAGAACACCGCAGATATACTCTTTTAAGAACAGGAAAATGGTTAGAAAGAACTAAGCTTTATAATAAATATGCTGGCCCTCGTATTACCGCCAGAGATCAATTATTACCAATTCCACAGCCTGTTATTGACGCAAACCTTAACAAGGTGATGCCTCAAAATGATGGCTACAACAATTAAATTTAAAGAGGCTGTCTCTAAATATGATACAGCCTCTTTTTACATTATTTAATTAGAAAACCCTCAATCAAAAAAAGAATTTGAGGTTTTTTTTTGTGCAACTAACAACATCAATTGATACCTAAACTATCAGAAAATAATTTTTAAATGTTGTTAAAATTAACAAGTCTTAAATTATCCAATGCTAAATTATATCGAGCAAATTTCAAATCACAAAAATAAAACAGCCATCATTCATCACCAGCAATCTTATACTTTTGAAGATCTCTTAAACGAATCTACTTCAATTGCTGCTCATCTATTGAACCAAAATTATGATTTAAAAGAGCAAAGAGTTGCGTTTATGGTTAACCCAGGATTTGATTATGTAGCCACTCAATGGGCAATATGGAGAGCTGGTGGAGTTGTTGTCCCTCTTTGTATTTCTCATCCTTTAAGTTCATTAAAATACGTAATTGAAGATACAGATTCATCAATTATAATAGTATCTGATGATTATATTGACGTATTAAAACCATTAGCCCAAGAAAAAGGAATCACTTTTTACGCTATCTCTGATCTTAAAAAAGAAAAGCAATCATGCTTATTACCAAAAATTGATATTGCCCGAAAAGCAATGATTTTATATACCAGCGGAACCACAAATTTACCTAAAGGTGTGGTAAGCACATTTATTAACATTGAGGCTCAAGTAAGTACTCTTATTAAGGCTTGGGAATGGACTGATAAGGACAGAACCTTATGCTTACTTCCTTTACATCATGTGCATGGTATAATCAATATTGTTTGTTGTGCTATGGCGGTAGGCGCTTGTTGTGAATTTTTAGACAAATTTTCATCAGAAACAGTTTTTGAAATATTTAATCGTAAAGAGATGAATGTTTTTATGGCGGTTCCAACAATCTATTATAAATTAATATCTTATTGGGACAGTTTGCCAATTACCAAACAAAATGAAATTACTCAAAACTTAAGCTCTTCGTTTAGATTAATGATTTCTGGCTCTGCAGCTCTTCCCGTATCGGTTATGGAAAGATGGAAAGAAATTTCTGGGCATACCTTATTAGAACGTTATGGGATGACCGAAATAGGAATGGCAATTAGCAATCCCTACAGAGGAGAAAGATTAGCTGGCTATGTAGGAAAAGCTCTGCCAGGCGTAGAAGTCAGACTAGCATCTGAAAAAGATGAAGTTATTGAAAATGAGGCTGGAGAAATTCAAATAAAAGGATTAAACGTGTTCTCTAATTACTGGCAAAGAATAGAGGAAACAAAAAAATCTTTTACTCAAGATGGATGGTTTAAAACTGGAGACATTGCCATATTAGAGCATGGTTATTATAAAATTTTAGGAAGAAACTCAACTGACATCATTAAATCTGGCGGGTATAAAATATCAGCTTTAGAAATTGAAGAGGTACTAAGAATTCATCCTGATATAGATGATTGTGCCGTAATAGGTGTTGAAGATGAAGAATGGGGAGAGTTAGTAGTTGCCGCATTAGTCACAAAAAATGATTTAGATATTTCCCATTTAAATAATTGGATAAAAGACAAAATTGCATCGTATAAAACCCCAAGAAAGTATATAATATTACCCGAATTACCTAGAAATGCGATGGGAAAAGTTACCAAAAACGAAATCAAGAAATTATTCAATCAAAATTAATTGAAATGAAAATCTATGGTGTAGCGGTTTTAGCCGTTTGCTTTTTATTAGGACAACTCACTGGTGAACTGCTAGGCAATTTAATTGGTATAGATGGCAATATTGGTGGAGTTGGCTTTGCAATGCTACTACTTATTTTAGTAAGCACTTTAATGACCAAAAAGGGATGGTTAAATGATACTTCAGAAAAGGGAATTGCCTTTTGGAGTGCAATGTATTTACCAGTAGTAATTGCCATGTCTGCAAGCCAAAATGTAAAAGCTGCATTAAGTGGAGGTTGGGCCGCTGTTATAATTGGAATAATAGGAACTGGAATTAGCTTTCTAGTCATTCCATTAATTGCTAAAATTGGCAACAACAAGCATGCAAACAATAAAGAAGTTTAAAAATAAAAAATCAGTAATTGAAATCATTAAACAATATAATAGATAAAAACCCACTCGTAATTGCTTTTTTGCTTGTCGGTTTAATTATTTATATCTCATTTGTTATCTCTAAAAAGGTGACTAAAGATAAAGTTCCAGGTTCGGCAATTGCCATTGCTTTGGGCTTGGTACTCGCCTATTTTGGCGGAGAAAAGGGAATAGCTGAAGTTCCTTTATTTACGGGAATGGCATTTTTAGGTGGCGCCATGCTTAGAGATTTTTCTGTAGTAGCCACGGCATTAGGCGTTAGTTTGTCAGAAATTAAAAAAACGGGGGGTATTGGAGTAATCGCCTTGTTTAGTGGCGTAATTCTTTCTTTTTTTGTTGGCGGAAGCATGGGATATGCCTTTGGTTATACAGATGCAAAAAGCTTTGCAACTATTGGATCTGGAGCTTGCACTTTTATTGTTGGTCCTATTACGGGTGCAGCTTTAGGAGCAAGTTCTGATGTTATTGCTATAAGTATTGCAATTGGTGTAATTAAAAGTATAGTTGTAACTATTGGCACTCCAATAATTGCGAAAAAAATTGGTCTAAATAACCCTCATACCGCTATGATTTACGGCGGTATTATGGGTACCACCAGTGGTGTAGCCGCTGGTTTGGCTGCCACCGATGAAAAATTAGTTCCTTATGGTGCTTTAACTGCTACTTTTTATACCGGTTTAGGATGTTTATTATGTCCTTCTATTTTATTTTATATCATTAATCTTATTCTCTAACTATTTAAATTTTATCATGATTATTAAATTATCAAAACAAATTACCTTAGCTTTTCTACTTTTAGGAGTAATATCTTGCTCTCCGCTAGCTGAGTATAAAAAAAATACACCAAAACCAAGATGGTCTAAAGAAATAGCAGAATTTGAAAAACTAGATAAAGAAGAAAGCTATTCTAAAGATGCAATACTTTTTACTGGCAGTTCTAGCATTAGAAAATGGACCACAATTAAAGAGGATATACTGCCCTACGAAGCTATTTCAAGAGGATTTGGAGGTTCTAAAATTGAAGAATTAGCCTATTATTTTGATAGAATTGTTTATCCTCATCAATTTAAAGCATTGGTTATTTTTATTGGAACTAACAACCTGACCGGTAAACCCACAGATTCTAAGCCAGAGGACATGCTCAAATATGCAAAATATATTAAAAAGAAAGTACGAGCAAAATACAGTAAAACACCTGTGTTTTGGATTGCAATAACTCCAACAAATGCTAGAATAAGCGCTTGGCCACAGGTACAAAAGGCAAATCAATTGATTAAAGATATGTGCGTTAAATCAAGCAATTTCCACTTTATTGAAACTGATACAGCTTATTTAGGTGCTGATGGAAAACCCATTAAAAACTTATTTGTAAGTGATCAAATCCATTTAAACGCCGAAGGCTATGCCATTTGGAATAAGATTATAAAAAAGGAGTTAGATACTTATCTTAAATAATTGCGTTTTATAAAGTGTTTTTAAATCTCATTTAAAATGAGTTTTAAAAACACTTATTTACTATTCTTTCTACCTCACTAACTAGCCGTTAAGTCATTATTTTGTTTTTGATAAAAAGATGAACAAAAAATGTGATTCCTTAAGAAAACTTATAGCCCGCCAAACGCCCAAATAATTATGTTACTTCTGCGTTTTATCCATTAAATTTTAATGACTTTTTAATTTCCACATGTTTAAATTTAAAGGTGAATTTGAGAAAATCGCAATTTATGAGTCTAAATTATTTGAAAAAGGAACAGGATTAACTATTCCAGGATTTGGGATTATTGTAGGGAAAGAAGTTTTCTCTAAAAACCAGGATCTCTGGTTAATTAAACATGAATATGGCCATATTCTACAAAAAGCAAAATATGGCCATTTCAAATTCTACACTCAAATTGCTTTCAAAAGTTTATGGAGTGCAACAAAACAAAGTATCTATAAGCATCATCAACATGCTTTTCATCCTGTTGAAATAGCTGCCAATCTGTTAGCTTATGAATATTTTAACCAACCAGAAGATTGGCTGATTAAAAGGTTTCCTTTAAGCGCTTTATAAATTATTTATTTTAAATACTTCGCATACCAATCTAAATACCTTTTCAATCTATCTGCTTGGTAACTTAAAATTCCAATGCCATGAAATTGACCTGGATAAATCACTAGTTCTGTTGGAATATTAAGCGTTTTTAAAGCAGCATACATTTGCTCACTTCCTTCTGACGGGACATTAAAATCATTTTGACCCACCATAAATAAAGTTGGGGTTTTAATTTTATCTGCATGTGTAAAGGGATAAGAAATCTTCATATATCTTTCTAGATCTTTC
>JBILPO010000004.1:0-19250 GCA_044373805.1 Pelobium sp. | reverse complement strand
GTGACGATGGTTTTAATGCGCTCAATAAACATTTGCTCATCTTCTTTGCTCAAATTACGAACCGTACCCATCATTTCTACTTGTTCTGGAATAATGTTAGAGCGTACCCCACCATGTATGGAGCCAATGGTTACTACACCGGCATTTTCTGTAACGTTTAAGTTTCTGCTCACAATGGTTTGTAAAGCGTTAATGATTTGTGCCGAAACCACCACCGGATCTACAGAAGACCAAGGATAAGCACCATGAGCTTGCACACCTTTGACGGTAATTTTCATATCATTTACGGCAGCCATTGTGCCACCAGGGCGATAAGTGATTTTGCCAACTTCTGTTTGCGAATTGATATGTAAACCAAAAACGGCATCTACTTTTGGGTTTTCCATTACGCCTTCTTTAATCATTAATTCGGCACCACCTTCTTCGCCAAACGGAGGACCTTCTTCTGCAGGTTGAAAAATGAATTTTACGGTTCCTTTTAAATCATTTTTCATGGAGGATAATAATTCGGCAACGCCCATTAAAATGGCGGTATGGGTATCATGTCCGCAGGCATGCATCACCCCAACGTCTTGCCCGTTAAATTGGGCTTTTACTTTTGACGCAAAAGGTAATTTTACGCGTTCTACAACAGGTAAGCCATCAATGTCTGCTCTTAACGCCACCACCGGACCAGGTTTTCCTCCTTTTAATATACCTACTACACCGGTTTTTGCTACACCAGTTTTTACGTCCATCCCTAAAGATTGAAGGTGCTTAGCTACAATTTCTGCAGTTCTTTTTTCTTGATTTCCTAATTCAGGATGTTCATGAAAATCTCTTCGCCAAGAGATTACTTTTTGTTCTAAGGCATCGGCTTTTGCAGATACTTTTAATTTTAATGCTTCGGTTTGTGCGAAAGCAGAAGTTGTTATTCCTAAAAAGGAAAGGAGTAGTATTTTTTTCATATTGTTAACGGAGGCTTTTTCTTGATATTTAGAGAAAAATAAAATACAAGATAGCAATAAGGAAAGGGAAAATAAAATTTCTGCGGGTAGAGTTTTTAATATATTCTCAGCATCTAAATCATTTAAAAAATGATTTCTTCTGGTCCAGATATTTTAGAAATATGGCAGACACATTCTCCGCCACTAACTATAAAATATGCTTCTTTAATTGTGCCATTAACGGGATGTTTTGCTGAAACTTTAATTTGATCCCCTTCTGCAGAAAGGTCTTTGGTATTGGCATCTGTAACTACCAGATAATATCCTTTTGCATTTATAGGATCACTATAATTTGAAGACGTTAAATCTTTATTGGTTCTTAAATTAACTGATTTAAAATCTTTTACTTCTATTGGATTGCCTAAAGCATCCATAAATTTCACGCTTACTGATCTAAATTCTTTTGTACACATTAAATTTTCACAGACAATTTCCTCTGGTTTATTACAAGACCAAAACAGGATTACAGCAATGAAGAAAAATAGAGATTTCATTATTTTCATTCTTTATTTATATTTTCAAATGAGGTGATTTTTTATTTTTCATTATAAACATAAAATTTAATTTTGAGAATTGCTAACAAATCTCCATTTCCTTTTGCATACCAGCGTATAAAAATCGTACTTCGTATATCTAAAATCAAAAATCAAATTGGCTAAAACTAAAACGTCTTATTTCTGTCAGAGTTGTGGTTATGAATCTGCAAAATGGTTGGGTAAATGCCCTTCCTGTCAACAATGGAATACTTTTGTAGAGGAAGTTGTAGAGAAGGGAGCTGGTAATTCTCCTGATTGGAAAACCAGCGCTAATTCACTTTCTAGGGTGAATAAGCCAGCTAAGGTTCAAGAAATTGTTTACACAGAAGATCATAGATTAATTACTCCTGATAAAGAATTAAACCGAGTTTTAGGTGGAGGTATTGTTGGTGGATCATTGGTTTTAATTGGTGGCGAACCCGGAATTGGAAAGTCGACTTTAATGCTTCAAGTAGCGCTTACCATTCCAAAGCTTAAAATACTGTATGTTTCTGGGGAAGAAAGTGAGCAGCAAATTAAATTAAGAGCCGAGCGTATTTTGCCTCACCCAGTTTCAGATTGTTATATCTTAACAGAGACCTCAACTCAAAATATTTTTAAGCAAATAGAAATTCTAGAACCAAGTTTGGTGATCATAGATTCTATTCAAACTTTGCATTCGGCTCACATAGAATCTACACCAGGAAGTGTTTCTCAGGTAAGAGAATGTACCGCCGAATTATTACGGTTTGCTAAAGAAACCAATACACCAGTGTTTTTAATTGGTCATATTACCAAAGACGGAATGATTGCTGGGCCAAAAATATTAGAGCACATGGTAGATACGGTGTTGCAGTTTGAAGGCGATAGGCATCATGTGTACAGAATTTTGCGAGCCATTAAAAATAGATTTGGTGCCGCCTCAGAACTAGGGATTTACGAGATGTCTGGCGCTGGATTAAGAGAAGTTTCTAATCCTTCAGAAATTTTGCTTTCGCAAAGAGATGAACCTTTAAGCGGCGTTACTATTTCTGCTACTATGGAAGGAATGAGGCCGATGTTGATAGAAACCCAAGCTTTGGTAAGTACTTCGCCTTACGGTACGCCACAACGATCTGCTACTGGCTTTGATACCAAAAGAATGAATATGTTATTGGCCGTTTTAGAAAAGAGATGTGGATTTAAATTGGGCGCTAAAGATGTTTTTTTAAATATAGCGGGTGGTATTAGGGTAGAAGACCCAAGTATAGATTTAGGATTAATTGCCGCTATCATTTCTTCACATGAGGATATGCCGGTTTCCTATAAAACCTGCTTTGCTGCCGAGGTGGGATTATCTGGAGAAATTAGAGCGGTAACAAGAATAGAACAGCGTATTGCCGAAGCACAAAAACTAGGATTCGAACAGATTTTTATCTCTAAATATAATAAGAAAGGCCTCGATTTATCTAAATATGAAATAGAAATAAAAACAGTTTCTAAAATTGAGGAAGTTTTTAACTTGTTGTTTGGCTAAGCTATAAACAACAAATCCGCCTTGTTTACAAAGCGGATTTGTTATTAACAATTAAAATTTGTTTTGCTTAAAGTTTGGTTTAAAAACGCTAAGACTTTTTGATTAACCTTAGGACTAATATAGGATATTTAATAGATTAAAAGCAAATTATTTTAACCGACTTTTTCGTTAGTGGTCTTTAAAAATAACGTTATAAAACAATTATTAAACCAGCAAGATCAAAAATGGCGTTTATTGAAAATGCAAAGGTTTTTTCCCAATAAAATGTGGAAAAATAGTTTAGAAAAAAGGCTTGTAAAATCTTAAACCCAATACATTATTTAAGCTTTAAGGTATTGGGTTTAAGATTTAACTAAATGTATTATTTGGTTAACTCAGCAATTCCCCCTTTTTTACTATCTACTTTAACTGTGTATTTGGCGCCGCCTTGCACAATCCATCTTACGGTTACGGTATTTAATCCGCTAATATTATTCACTTTAATTACCGTTGGATTTACTTTTTGTTCGGTAGCAATATTTAAGTCTTTATTTTGAACAATCATGCCGGCTAATACTTTTCCTCCGGTTAAAGAAACCAAATCAGGAACTTCAATATTGTATTTTAAATCTTGAGAAGCATGTGTTGGCATCATTCTTTTATTTGCAATAATTGCGGTTACTTCTTTTAATCCGTTGCCCAAATCCTTTACTTCAATATCGTCTACTGAAAGTTTTGGGGTGTGGTAAGCATGATAAAAAGTGAAAGCCATATTTCTATGGGCATCAGATTCTAATAAAAAACCAGGGTGCGTTCTGCCAAAAGTCTTTTTAAATCCGCCAATTTCAATATCACCGTATTGTGGGTGTTTAAATGGTTTCCAATCTACAAAAGCATCCTTAAACAATAAATACTTATCAAAATTATAAGAAGTGCTTTGTGGGTCGGTATCAGCTTTGCTAAAATATTGGAAACTGTTCCACAACTCGTTAGAGAATGTATAAATCCCTCTGCTTCCATAAAACCAATCTAACTCGCCTCCAAAAACGGAATATAAATCTTTATAAACCACCAAATATTTATAACCAGGAATTAGCTCCTCCCCTTTTTTACCTAAAGCATCATAAACCCTTACATCTTCACGGTTATAGGTTCCTTCATCTTCTGCAGCACCTGGGCCACGTAAAATCATCCCGCCATTGTTATGGTAAGATTGGGCTGCGGCTATGTTTGGATGTTTTAATACAAAATCTGCAACGGCTCTATTTTCTGGAATAGAAAAAGGATATTTATGAGCCCCGCTTTGGATGTAATTGGGTTGCCAATTCCAGGCCCAATCTCTGTTTGGATCGTAAAAACCTTCCCCGTCTTCATTCACTTGTCCGTCTAAATCATTATCAATCCCTTCATAACCTAACATTTCGTATTCGCCATCTTCATCAGCTCCAACCTGAATCATTCTTCGTGGATCTGTGGGGTCTAGTTTCATTCTTCCATTCACGTTTTTTCTACGCATCATGGTAATGTGTCCGTTTTTATCTAAATCATCAAAACCATCTTCATTTGTAGCGCCATCTCTATCGTTATCAACGGCAATCATTCCAGAGCGAGGCGAGTTTGCATTATTAGGTTGTTGTAAAAAATTATCTCTTCCATCTGGATTGATAGACGGAACGATGTAGAAAATTTTATCATGCAATAACTCTTTGATAAAAGCATTGTTAGCAAAAGATTCTGCTAAATACCAAGCGGTATAAGAGGCAAATTCAGAACCTTGAATTTCATTAGAATGGATATTTCCATCTATGTACATTCCTGGTTTTTTATCAGGCGAACTGCCGGTTTTATAATCTGTTATGGCCATTAAGATTAAATCTCGGCCTTGAGCCGTTTTACCTATTACCTGTACTTTTACCAAATCTGGATAAGCTTTTTCTAATTTACGGGCAATGGTTACATGGCCTTCGTAATCATAATATTTGTTCCAGCTTACGGCCACTTTTGGATTAACCGGGCTGCCAACCGCCTGAAACATTTGAGAAGATTCTTGAGCAATTGAGCTAAAAATACTTCCCGAGATTAATAAACTGAATATAGATTTTTTTATGTTGATATGCATAACGTACAGATTAAAGGTTAATAGAAACAGTTTTTTGACCATTTGAAGGGCTTGCTATCGTAATGGTGACTTTTCCGCTTCCGCTGATGAGCCAACTTAAAGATTCCTTACCATAGCCAGCAATAGCGCCAATGGTTTGGTTTGCCCTGCCTGATAAAACTTTTCCGCTTGTTTCTAATTTTACATGAATATTTTTAACCCAATTGCTTTTCTCGCCTACTTTGGTTTGGGTGGCAAAAGCACCATTATTTACTACATCTAAACTAATTCTGGTTAAGCCGCCTTCTAATTTTTCTGTTTTTACATTCATTGGCGCCACCGCAGGCACCATTTTAGAAAGAGCCATCACAAAATTGGTATGCTCAGTTACCAAATTATCTACCATTTTGTAAGGCGGATTTAATAAAACAAAGGGATCTAAACCACCAACTTCTACTTTAGCATCCGGAAAGTCTGGATGTTTTACTGCCGCCCAAGTAGAAAAAGTACCGCTAATATTTTCTTTTTCGGCCCATCTTAAATAAGCAGTTTCGTCATTCTTCTCCGCAAATGCTTTTTGCTTTTTTGCAGTATCAGGTTTGGTTTCTGGCAACCACCAACCGGGTGTGCTAAAGCTAAATCTGCCATAATGGAAATAAGCCCAATCTGCAAAATTACCCTCTGTAGCTTTTGAAACAGGGGCGTTTTTAGCTTTTACTATTTTGTTGTGGGTTTTAGAAACTAAATCATTTACTTTCACATCTTCTTCATACCAACTAGAAATAATTCTTTTACTGGTGCCGGCTTTGTTAAAACTTACCGGGCTAGATAAATTATTTTGAGGACCAAAAGTTAAAACCGCATATACATTATAGGCTTCAAAAAGAAAATCTAATAAAGCTCTGTTTTCAGATTCTGAAACCATGTGTTCGCCAGAACCTGCCACAAAATTTGGATAATTATAGCTCATGTTTTTATTAAAAGCTACACCACCTTCTCCGTCTTCATTAAACTTGCCGTCTTTGTCATTATCTGTTCCTTCGCTAAGCAACAAGTATTTACCTTTTTGTCCTTTAGTGAGTTCCGCTTTTATCATAATTCTTGCATCATCCGGTGAGGTAATCCATTCTCCTGTTGGATGTTCTATACGCATCATGGTAATTTTTCCATCCCCATTTAAATCTTCAAATCCATCCTCATTAAAAATACCATCGCGATCATCATCGGTTGATTTCGCATTTCCACTTCTTGCATATTTTAGCTTAGCAAAATATTGCTCGGTAGCATCCGGACTCATATTTGGGAAAACATAATAAGTTTGCTGAGTCAATAAGTTTTTAACGCTGTCCGTTGCTGATTGAGCCAATAATTTTTCGGCAAAGCCGATGGCTAACTCAACACCTAAAAGGTGGCTACCTTCTACTCCGCCCACCACAGCGATAGCTGGTTTTTCAGAAACATTTCCAGTACCAATAGAAAGCATCCAAATTTCTTTACCGCCTAAAGTTTTGGTTAATGATTTCACTTTTACCAGCGAAGGATATTTTTTCTCTAGCTGTTGCGCTCTTGAAGTGAGCGTTGAATAATTGCTATAATCTTGTGCGGAGGCGATTTGACTTCCTATTAAACAAGAGAATAGCAGGGTGTAAATTTTATTCATATCTATTTAAGTTTGACTAATTTTATGCTACTTTAAATGTTTTGCCAAAAGAGATCAAATTATAATGTTGATGTCTTTTTACTTTAATATCGATTTACCAAAATGAACTCGTTAATAACAAGCGCAATGTTTACTTCTTTAAACTCTCTTCAAAAAGTTTGTAAATTCTAGAATATTCGTCTCTCCAACTTGTTGGTTCTTCAAAACCGTGGTCTTCTACTGGGTAAACTGCTAGTTCCCAGTTTTCCTTTTTTAATTCAATGAGTTTTTGAGAAAGACGAACAATATCTTGGAAATGCACATTTACATCCACCATTCCGTGAGCCATTAATAATTTACCTTTTAAGCCTGCCGCAAAATTGATGGGCGAACTTGACTCGTAAGATTTTGGATCGTTAAAAGGCTCATTTAAAATATTAGCTGTATAACCGTGGTTATAATGTGCCCAATCTGTTACAGAGCGTAAAGCTGCGCCAGCGGCAAACACATCAGGTTCATTAAATAATGCCATTAAGGTGATAAAACCACCGTAAGAACCACCATATAAACCAATGTGTTTAGGATTTATGCCATATTTTTGTACCAGCATTTTAGCACCATCTACTTGGTCGCTTAAATCTTTACCACCCATGTGGCGATAAATGCCTGTTCTAAAATCTCGGCCATAGCCAGAACTTCCAGTATAATCAATATCTAAAACGGTGTAGCCGTTATCGGCCAATAAATTATGGAACATGTATTCTCTAAAATAAG
The DNA here is from genome assembly GCA_044373805.1 of Pelobium sp. Classification (GTDB taxonomy): domain Bacteria; phylum Bacteroidota; class Bacteroidia; order Sphingobacteriales; family Sphingobacteriaceae; genus Pseudopedobacter. The sequence goes on along the minus strand of JBILPO010000004.1, from coordinate 11,743 downwards.
TGCTCCAACGGTAATGGACGTTTTGTAAATAACCTGCTCCGTGTACAAAAATTACTGCTGGTTTTGCTGCATCAGCATTTTTGGCTTGATATAAACGAGCATGAACGGTGGTGCCAAATTTATTGGTAAAAGTGACCATTACGGGTTCTCTCCAAGCATAAGAATCAAATTCTTTTGAAGTTGATTTAGTGATTTGTGTAGCTTTTGCACCCGCCGAGTTGCTTTGGAAATAGAGCTCCCATGGTTTGTTAGAATAGCTGTGGCGCATGGCGATAAATTTTTCATCAGGAGACAGAGAAACCTCGTTACCGCCTTTCATGGTAGTAATTTTTGTGGCTGTTCCTCCGCTTACGCTGATTTGATAAAAGTGGGTTATGCCAGGATGCTCGGTATTTGCGGTATAGTAAAAGCTTTTTAAATCATTAGAAAGTTGTAAGCTTTGCACTTCCCAGTTTCCGGCAGTGATTTGTTTTTTCTGTTTTGTGTTGATATTTAAAGTGTAAATATGAGAATATCCAGAAGCTTCACTTTGAAAGTAAATGTTTTCATCATCAATCCATCCTAAGCTTCCTCCGCCAAAACCAGCACCAATACCTGGTCCACCAATCCAAGCTTCATCTCTTTGTCGATCTAGTAAGGTTAAAGCTCCGGTTGATGGGTTTAACTCCATTATCCAACGGTCTTTATTATCTTGAGCGCTAACTGTAACAAATGCTTTTGTACCTGCTTTATTCCAAATTGGGATGCCCACACTTACGGTACGATCTTCGTTTTTCTTTTGTCTTTCTGCCAGTTGCTTTGGATAATCTTTCACATAATCTGGCAAATCTTTAATCCCCGGAATGTTGTTGGAGATGATGCTATAAGTGCTGTCTTTATCTAAATGATAAATGAAAGTTTCTGTACTAGAGAGCGGAGCGCCAACTTTTGTTCGGCCCGATAAATCTGTTGTAAAACCAGATGCATCAATAAAATCAGGAATGACGGTGTTTTTAGCTTCGGCTCTTTTTAATAAACGATAAGTGATGTATTTACCATCCGGACTTAATTGAATACCCGAAATCGCTTTATCATCTACACTAATTTCTTTTGGCCTTTTAACCTCTCTAAACTTGGCTTCAATTTTATTTTCTTTAGCAATTTGATCTTCCTTTTTTACGATATCAAATAGGGCTAATTGTTGTTCCTTTAACCAGTTTTCTTGTGAATTTAATTTAGCGTCGGGTCTTTTTCTGGTTCTTACAAAATTGGTGAGCTGAATTAATTCGCCATCTATCAAAGATTGTTGGTATAAGTTTTCTCCTCTTTGGTAAACTACGGCCGTTTCATTGGCAGTAAATTCAGCTCCAGCTTCTCTGTCTAAAGTATTGGTAATTTGTTTTGATGTACCTGTTTTAATATTCAGAATAAACAAATCGCCGTTTTTTTCATAAAGCTTTTTTGTTCTGGCTTTATTTAATGTTCCTCTGAAAGAGGGCAAAGCTATTTCTGCTTCTTTACTTAATTTTTGAGGTTGTAGGTTTTTGGTGGTAATAAAATACCAAGAATCTTTGTTAGCTCCTGTTGGGTTCCATTGAAAATAAACGGTTTTACTGTCTTCACTCCATTGAATATTTGATGGAGATACACCCATCCAAATGGGGTCTCGCATAATTTTATCAACGGTCAATTTCCCTAATTCCTGGGCATTTAGGGTTGCAATTCCGCTTATTAATAAAGCAATAAGTATGTATTTTTTCATGTTATTGTAAGTTGAAAGTCCGTAGACCGATGTCCGCAGATAATTTCGTTATAATTGGAATTTTATTTTTTGGTAAATCATTATTTCGGACTATTGACTTCGGTCTGCGTACTTCAAAAAACTAATCCTCTTCTCCACCACCCCCGCCTCCGCCAATAGTTTGACCGAAGAAAACAGCGTTCATAAATAATTTACTGGTTCCAAACCAAAAAGCTCTGAAGTTAGGGTTATCAGAAAAAGAAATTACTCTTCCTCTGCCAAAACCGTTGGTAATTACTGCCGCAGATCCTTTTAAAATTTTCTCGTTAGCCGGAGAAATATAACCTGCTAAAAGTGGTTTTGCAGTATAAGTTAAAGGCGTAATAAACGGATTTTTTGGTTTTTCAAACATTCCGGTACCTTCTCTAAATAATGGAATTTCAGAAGTGGTAATTCCGTAAGCGATTGGGTGAGTTTTATCTACTCGGCTATTAAAAATTGCACCCGGAATGTATTGCGCTCTGGCAACTTCTTGTTGAGTATCGTAATTTCTAAAAGCAATAGAATCATTGTTCTTAATCACTTTATATTTGATATCGGCTATTCCATTTGCAGATACCCAACGGTTAGCATCGCCCATGGCAATTAAAGTTCCACCTGCTCTTACAAATCTTTTAACTTCATCAATTCCAGCCTGATTAATTCCTGCATATCTGCCGTCAGCCATAATCATTACGTTATATTTTTCTAAACTAATTCTGTTAATATCAGTTTGTTCTACTAAAACTGGAGGCATGTCAAAACGTTGATCTAATAAATGCCAAGCCTCACCAGCATCATTTGCGTTTACGCCGGTACCTGTAACCAATAAGGTTTTAGGTTGTTGTACCACTCTAAAATTGCTGCTTCCTAAATTAATGCCTTCAGTAATTCCAGTACCTACAGGGTAAACTGTAATTCCTGTTGATTTGGCTAAAGCCGATATCAAAGCATAGATCTCATTTGCGCTTAAAGATTGATTAATCGCTTGAACCATCATGGTTCCACTTTCAAAAGTTTTGGGCTTTCCATCGATTATCATGCTGAATGATTTGGAAGCCACTTTTGCTAATAAACCCTTCTTTAATAACTCGTTCAATAATTTTGGAGCGTAAAACTCGGTCCATTCAAAAATATAAGCGTAGTTACTTAAAGCGCCCATCATTTTACCTTCTGGGAATTTTGCAGCTTGAATTTCCTCTCCTATTAAACCTGCTGTTGAAGCTAATTCGCCATATTTAATGTTGAATGCTAAAGGGAAAGTCCAGGCAGAAATATCATAAAATAAGCTGTCCTGAAATTTGGTTTGCTTAGCAAAAATTGCTTTAATAGTGGTGTATTGTGTTTGATCTGCCGGAACCACATAAGCCGCTTCCTGCTCAAAGTTCTTTCCCGTAACATTGGTGTTTTTTGCTAATTGAAAAACTTTTATTTGATGTCTTTTTAAAATATCTAATAAATGGTAGCTCACCGCTTTATTATCTCCAGATCCAAAGACATAACCTTTAATAAGGTCGGTTTTTGCTACGTCTAAAGCGTTTTTATAAAAGTCTTTTTGGAATTTCAGCATTTCCACTCGCATGCCTTGTGCTGCTTTTAAAGTAGAAAAAGCAGTAACCACTTGGTTTCTTACTGTAAAAGGAAATCTTAAAATTCCGTTATCACTTTCTTGCGCATGTCCTCTTGAACTGCCTTGCTCAAATAAAATTCCAACTGCGCCATTTACATCTGGGTAAGTACTTCCTTTGCCATAATAGAAATCATCGTAGTTTTCTTTGGTGAAATAAAGCGAACCAATTTTATCTAATTCTGCAGCGTGGTAAGTTCCTATTTTAGCAGTAAGTTCTTGATTTATTTTTGGGGTAAGCGGATTAGTTCTTGAAGGCACACCAGGCTGAAAAAAGAAGGTGGCGTTGGTGCCTTGCTCATGGTGATCTGTTAAAATATTTGGTTTCCAGTGATGGAATTGAGCCAATCTACCTTTAGATTCATTGTGCTGTAAAGGCAACCAATCACGGTTTAAATCAAACCAATAATGGTTAGTTCTTGAGTTTGGCCAAGGTTCGGCAAATTCTCTGGAGTTAGGGTCGGTCACTAAAGTCGTACTTTTGTTGGCATTTACCCAACTAGAAAAACGCTGAATCCCATCAGGATTAATCGCCGGATCAAATAAAATCATCGTGTTTTTAAGTAGTTGATCTACCTCACTACCTTCGGCCGCAGCCAAATAATAAGCTACCGCGATGGATGCATTTACTCCACTCGGCTCGTTACCATGTACAGAAAAGCCTTGCCAAACCACAATTGGCATATTATCTACATTGATATTTGCTGATTTTGATGGATCAGATAAAGCCACATGTTGCGTTCTAATTTGTTCAATGTTTTTTTGATTCTCAGGGCTCGTTATCGTTAATAAAATCATTCTTCTATTTTCATAGGTTTTGCCATATTCTGTAATCGTAATACGGTCTGAAGCTTGGTCTAAAGCAGTCATATACATCACCACTTGGTCATGGCTTACATGCTGGTCGCCCACGTTAAAACCCAATATAGATTGTGGCGTTGGGATTTTAGCATTATAATTAACGTTTTGAGGTAGATAGTAAGAGAGCGGTGTTTGTGCCTTTACAACAATAAAAGCAACACAAAAAAACAGAAAGAGGTAAAGTTTGCGCATAAGAATGGTTTGGTTTCAAAAGGCAATTTAAAAATTTTGGAACTCATTTCTTAGGCTTTAGCATTCATATCCTATTTTCTATTAAAATGTTACAGGTTTTTAGAGATTTTGTAGCGCTAAACTTGTGCTTCTATGAAAGCTAATCCTGCTTTACGCTAAATCTTTTTTCCCCACTCTAATGGCTCACCAAAAAAAGGATACCGCTTCAATCAGGGCTATAAATATAAAACAGTGCAATAAAGTTGCGTTTCTTTAAAGCAGCGCAATTTCACAATTTGTTTCCCATTGAGTTTATGACATTAATTTCTTTACAATTCTCAGAAATTTAATCGTTTTCTCTTTCAAACAATCTGATTAATTTGGCTGTCTTAAACTACATATGTTTAAACACATAATAAAATGAAAAAAATTAAGAAAATCCATCAAGCAGTCAATTCACCTATTGATGATTTGATTACTTATAGAGCTATACCCACCAGAAGTATTGATTATTTGGATCCTTTTTTGTTTTTGAATCATCATGGGCCTCAAGTTTATGGTCCAAATAATAGAGGTTTACCTTTTGGGCCGCATCCGCATAGAGGTTTTGAAACTTTAACTTATGTGATTAAAGGAGACATTGCCCACCAAGATTCTAGCGGTGGAGAAAGTGTAATTACTGAAGGTGGTGTACAATGGATGACTGCTGGAAGTGGCTTAATCCATTCAGAAGTATCATCAGAAGCTTTCAAGAAAAACGGTGGAGAAGAAGAAGTTTTACAGCTTTGGATGAACTTATCTGCAAAACATAAAATGGTGAAACCAAATTATGTAGGTTTAAGCAAAGAAGAAATTCCGCACATTGCTGTTGCACATGGAAAAGGCTTTGTTGATTTAATTTCTGGTACGTGGGGAGAACATAAAGGTCCTATTGATTCGTTAAGTGAATTAACGATGACTAGTATTCGTTTATCCGCTAACGCAAAATTAGAAATCCCAATTCCAATCGGAAAAGAGGTGTTTTTTTACGTGGTAAAAGGCAATTTAAATGTAAATGGAATAGCTGCAGAAATGCACCAATTAATTCAATTTGAAAAAGAAGATGGCAATATTACCGTAGAAACCACTACTGAGACGTATTTATTATTTGGTTACGGCAAACCTTTTAATGAGCCAATGGTTGCTCAAGGACCATTTGTAATGAATAGCGAAGAAGAAATTATGCAAGCTTATCAAGATTATAGGACAGGTAAAATGGGAACTTGGAATTAATCAAATAAAGATATTTAAAACACACACCGAGACAAAAACGAAAAGCCCACGATGAAAATCGGGGCTTTTCAATTTTACGGATTATGAGTACTATGCGAATTAAAACGCTGTAATTTGTATTATTGTTAATACTTTAATTAAAGTTAAAACGCATCACTTATTTTAGTTGATTATCTAATTCAAATTATACATGAAAAATTTTGTGTTCACGGCAATTTTTGTTGCATTTATTGGAACAACCTTCGCTCAACAATCAGAATCTCTATCGGCTAAGGATTATGAACATGCCGAAAGTTTCATGAGTTACCACACTCAAAAATATGTTGATGGCGCACCAGTAAGACCCAATTGGTTAGCTAATGATAGGTTTTGGTTTTTAAAATCATCAGCCACAAAGCAAGAATTTTTATTGGTGAATGCAGCTAAAAAAAGTACAGTTCCTGCTTTTGATCATCAAAAATTGGCCACTGCTTTATCAAGAATAACAGGAAAAACCGTTGATCCAGAGCTGTTACCTTTTAAAAATTTAAGATTTTCTTTAGACGAAAAAGAAATAGCATTTTCTATTGAAGAAAAAAGCTATAAATATATTTTAAGTGAAAATAAATTAACAGAGATAGTTAATGAGCGGACAACAGCATCTACACCAAGAAGAAGAGCTAATCCAGAGGTTTTATCTCCTAACGGGAAATTAGCAGCATTCATAAAGGAGGATAATTTGTGGGTAAGAAATACTGAAACCAATGAGCAAACCCAACTTACTTTAGACGGAATTAAAAATTATGGTTATGCTACAGATAACGCTGGTTGGACACATAGTGACGCTGCTATTTTACGCTGGTCGCCAGATTCTGAAAAGATTGCCACTTTTAAGCAAGATCAACGTAAGGTAAGTGATATGTATTTGGTGACCACCAATGTAGGCGCACCAAAATTACAAGCTTGGAAATACCCTTTACCGGGCGATAAAGACATTCCAATGATTGAGCGAGTGATTATTGATGTGGCACAAAAAAAGGTAATCAAATTGAATATTCCGGCTGATCCACACCGAGCATCTTTAAGTGATGATATATCAAGCAGTGGTACTTTTGATGACGTAGATTGGAACGAAGACGCTTCTCAATTGGCTTTTTTATCAACATCAAGAGATCATAAACAAGAAAAATTTAGAATCGCAGACGCGGCAACTGGCAAGGTGAGAGAGGTTTTTGAAGAAGTGGTGGCTACGCAATACGAATCTGGCCAGGGCGCCATAAACTGGAGATATTTAGCCCAAAGCAACGAAATTATTTGGTACTCAGAGCGTGATGATTGGGGACATCTTTATCTTTATGATGCGACTACCGGAAAAGTAAAAAACCAAATTACCAAAGGAAATTGGCTAGTCACTCAGCTTTTAAAAGTTGATGAAAAAGCCAGAACCGTATATTTTATGGCTGGTGGCCGCGAAGCTGGAAACCCATATTTTGCGAATTTCTATAAAATTGGTTTTGATGGAAAAAATTTAACCTTACTAAGTCCTGCTTCAGGAAATCATCAAATAAGTTTTTCTCCTTCTGATAAGTATTTTGTGGATACCTATTCGCAGCCCAATGTTCCATCTGTTTCAGAATTAAGAGATTTAAATGGAAAGTTAATCACCACTTTAGATAAAACTGATGTGAGCAGATTAATCGCTACAGGTTGGAAAGCTCCAACACCAGTAACGTTGTTAGCTGCTGATGGCAAAACAGATATTTATGGATTGGTTTTTACGCCAAGTAAAATAGACCCAAGTAAAAAATATCCGGTGATTGATTATATCTACCCAGGTCCGCAAGGTGGAAGCGTGGGCAGCTGGTCTTTTAGCGCTTCAAGAGGAGATCATCAGGCTTTAGCCGAGTTAGGCTTTATTGTGGTTTTAATTGAAGGAACCAGCAACCCGTTAAGGTCTAAAAGTTACCACGATATGAGTTACGGCGATATGTCTACCAATACTTTGGCAGATCAAATCACTGGCATAAAACAATTGGCTAAAATTTATCCTATAGATATTGATAAAGTTGGAATTTGGGGACACTCGGGTGGAGGATTTGCAACTGCAACGGCCATGTTTAAATATCCGGATTTCTTTAAAGTAGGAATCTCAGAATCTGGCAATCATGACAATAGAAATTATGAAGACGATTGGGGCGAGAGATATAATGGCTTAGCAGAAAACGTAAATTATGAAGCACAAGCCAACCAAAACTATGCGCATCAATTAAAAGGAAAATTAATGTTAGCACACGGAATGATGGATGATAACGTACCTCCATCTAACACTTTATTGGTAGTTGATGCTTTGATTAAGGCTAATAAAGATTTTGATTTAGTGCTTTTTCCTAACAGTGCACATGGTTTTGGTCCGTTTAGCCCTTACATGATGCGTCGCCGTTGGGATTATTTTGTAAAACACCTTTTAGGTGTAGAGCCGCCAAAAGAATATGCTCTAAAAGGAGGGGTGATTAAGAAATAAAATAAGATGTATTTTATCTAATTAGGGTCTTCCCCAGAAGGCCCTAATTTTTTAACCTTAGGCTTTGCAGTTTTAACTTTAGCATCTCCTAAATTCACATGCTTCTTTAAAATGCGTTTACCTTCTGTTTTAACATTTTGGTTTTTGCGTAGGCCCCAAATTAAATCAGAAGCGTGTTTGCGGCTTTTCTCTATATCTACAATGGGTTTAGGATAATCTTTTCCAATTTCTACCTGATAAATTTCTTGTTCCATCAGACTTAATTTCCAAGGCTCATAGATTAAATGGGCGGGTACATTTTTGAGTTCGGGAAGCCACTGTTTCACAAAAACACCATCTGTATCATGCTCTTCGGCATTTTTAATAGGGTTATAAATTCTGATGGTATTTACACCTGTAACACCAGCCTGCATTTGTATTTGAGGGTAATGAATGCCAGGTTCATAGTCTAAAAACTGTCGGGCTAAAAAGAAATTGAGCTCTCGCCAATCTTGCCAAAGGTTAAACGTAAAAAAGGAAACCACTAAAGCCCGCATCCTAAAATTGATGTAGCCGGTTGCTACTAAACAGCGCATACATGCATCAACCAAAGGCACTCCGGTTTTTCCCTGTTCCCAAGCATCAATAAAAGGTTGGTTTTTAGGTTTAATGATGTCATCATAACCTTTGTTTACATTTTCAAATTCCATGCGGCATTCATCCTCAAACTTTTGAATAAAATGGCAATGCCAATGTAACCGAGAAATGAAGTTTGATAAAGCTCTTTTATTACTGGCTTTTTCATAATGTTGGCGAGTGTAGCGATAAACCATCCGCATAGAAATATTGCCATACGTTAAATAGGGTGATAAACGACTACAGCTTTTTCTGCTTAATGCTGGTTTAGAAATATTTGCACTGTAATTGGTATAACGTTCTTTTACAAAAGTTTCTAGGTAACGCCATGCAAAAGTTTCGCCGCCGGGCTGAAAATCTTTATTGGGCAAGGTAATTTCCTGGGCTAAAGTTTCGCCTTTTAAAATTTGGTAAAGACTTTCGTCGATGTTTAAAATATTCCAGTCGGTTTCTTTTACAAATTTGGGATACGCTGTCATTTTATTTTCCCAAAGCTGCCCCCAGTTTTTTCTGGATTTCAATTTTCTAATCACCCCATGAAGCTGGTATTCTTTCCATTGTATAGTGTTTTTTTTGCAAAAATCTTTGATGAGGAGGTCCCTATCATAAGTGATTTTATTGCCAATTTCTTCATGAGAAAATATAGTGTTGATGTGATAATGTTTTGCTAGTTCTTCAAAAACAAAATCTACCTCTTGATGAAAAACATGGAGTTTGCCGTTAATGTTTTCCAACTTAGATTGCATGTCTTGCAGCGATTGATGTACAAAACGCCAATGCCGCACATCACTATCTGGATAAGCCATTACGGAAGGTTCAAAGCAATAGAGGAACAAAATAGGGAGTGGTTCTTGTTGTGCAATAAACAAGGGCTCGTGATCTGTAAAACGGAGATCTCGTTTAAACCACACAATGTTAATTTTTTGTTTATTTACAGCGCTTTGATCAGGCATTTATCTTTTACTAACTTATTTAAAAGATAAATTTTACAGAGATTGTTTTTTAAGGGATGTATTTATTTTTGTGGGATAAGAAAAGTCGGACGCAAAGAACTCAGGACTGTTTTGTGCACAAGCCAATGTTTAATAAACTTGATGGAAATGGATACCGGCCAAAAGCCTAAGGCCTGAAACCGTATGAATGCACAGCAAGGCTGCCGTGAATATGAAATACTAGCCTTGCTTTTCCAATAATCAATAAAATTAGAAGCCTACAACTTTAATTAGAGTTCCTTTTTCTACTCGGTCGGTTAATTTCATTCCGTTTAAAATGGCCAATTCTTCTAACCTTTTGCTGTCCATTTTAAGACTAAGTAAGACCTGATTTAAAGTTGCGCTTTGAGCTACGGTTTTAATGCGGATACGTTCGGGCATTTTAGCCAGTTTAGCTGCATCTTTTAATTCTCTGAAATTTTGCATAGTGTTAGTAAAAGAGGGAACGTAGGTGTTAAAATCTTTTACACTAGAAACACCAATAAGGTGATAAAAAACGCCGCCGTATTGAATAATATAAGATAAAGTTCTAATTGTGGCTTGTTGTTGTTGCTCACCCTCTTGTTGGGCTTGATCTGCAATAATAGAAATTGCGTTTAAACCATTAACCGTTATATTTCTTGATTCTACAGCTTTTAAGCCGTATTGCTTTAACATCTCGGTTGCTGCTTCTTGTAATGATTTGCCGGGAATTAAAGTCATATTCATAATGGCTTTACCATCTTTAGGTGCCATTTGAACCATTTGAGGGGAGTTTTGAAATGACCAATTTGTAGGTATAGGAAATTGAAATTTTAATACCGGATGATAAAACACTTTGTTTTCTACAAAACCTTGTTTAGGATCTTCACCATATATTAAACCTTCAATTCTTTTTAAATAAGTGTTTCTGTTAATTTGTGGATTGGTAAGATTAAGTTGTTGTTTCCATTCCACTGCTTTTTTTGCAACAGCGGTATTTCTATCTCCTGGGTTGGGGTGGGTTGACAAAAAATCAGGTAATTCTTCTCCTTGGCCAGCAGATTTTCTTTCTAAGGTATTAAAAAAACCAGCCATTTGCTGTGCATCATAACCAATTTTAGAAGAGTATTCTACACCCAAGCCATCAGATTCTCTTTCAGCATCTCTTCCAAATTTTAGAAATAACAAACCTAGACCTTCTGATGCTTGTTGACCAAATTGGGCTAAATCTGGCGCAATTACCATTCCTGCTATTAAACCTATTTGACCTAAAATAGCGTTTCTTTGTTGAGCCACAGAATGGCGAGCGGTAATGTGACCAATTTCATGACCTAAAACACCAGCAAACTCAGCCTCGTTATTAAAATGAGCCATAATTCCCCTAGTGAAATATACATAACCACCAGGTACTGCAAAAGCATTTAGAACTTCCGAATCCACAATTTTAAATTCGTAATTTAAACTTGGTCTATGAGAAATTGCCGCCATTTGTTTTCCCTTATCGGTAATAAAACTTTGCAATTCTTTGTTTTCATACAAACCATATTGGGCTATAATTTGCGGATCGGCTTCTTTTCCCATTGCTATTTCTTGCTCTGTAGACATTAATACCAGCTGTTTTTTGCCACTAACAGGATTTACGGAACAGGCATTTAAGAGTAAAATACTTACAGCGCAAAAGCTAAATAGGATATGTTTTTTCATGAGCGGAAATGTTAGCGTTAATTGCCTTAAAAATTAATAATAAGACAGGCATTAATTACAAAGATAGTACCAAGAAATTAGCTGGTAATTTCTATTAAATAATCAAACAAATTGGTATCTGATGATACATTTAATTTCTTGCGTAATCTATAACGACTAACTTCTACGGCTCTAATAGTGATGCTCATTAATTGCGCCATTTCTTTAGATGACAAATTCATTTTTAAGTACGCACAAAGTTTTAAATCATTGGCGCTTAAAGATGGAATTCTTTCTTTTAA
>JBILPO010000127.1:0-5881 GCA_044373805.1 Pelobium sp. | reverse complement strand
CAGTGCTCCCTGGTTCATATTTTTCAAATAAAAGCTCCAGTTCCTCCATATTAGCTGGAATGTCTACTAATTCGGTATCACTAAAATAAACCCTGTAACCTGGGTCTAATCTTTTCAATTCATAAAAATCGCTTACTTTTTTACCAAAAAGCTGAAAGTAATTTTCAAAAACATCGGGCATCCAATACCAACTTGGTCCCATATCAAATTTAAATCCCTCGGTTTCCCAAATTCTAGCTCGCCCGCCTGGTTGATCATTTTTTTCAAGAATAGTAACTTGATAACCTTTTTGCGCTAAGACCGCCCCTGCAGCCAAGCCTGCAAAGCCTGAACCTATAATGTGAATTTGAAGTTTTTGATGCATATTTATTAATAATTCTAAAAGTATAGATTTTGTTTGGACCTTAGCGAAACAAAATCATACAGAAAACTGTATTTTGGTTGAAATAAAATTTTTAAGCCCTTTATGGATCTTTATAACGAAACTTGTTTTGAATGTAGTAAAGTTATCACTAATAAATACAGTACCTCTTTTAGCCTAGGGATTAAGGCTTTTGATAAAAAATTTCAATACCCAATTTATGCTATTTATGGATTTGTAAGGTATGCTGATGAAATTGTTGATACTTTTCATGATCAAGATAAAAACAACCTGATCTTAAAATTTAGATTGGATACCTATTTAGCAATAAAAGATAAAATTAGTTTAAATCCGGTGCTACATTCATTCCAACAGGTAGTAAATAAATACATGATAGAAGTAGATTTAATAGATGCTTTTCTAAAATCTATGGAAATGGATTTAGATAAAACATCTTATACAGACGATAGTTACAAAGAATACATTTATGGATCGGCAGAAGTGGTGGGTTTAATGTGTTTAAGGGTATTTTGCGAGGGAGATCAATCACTATATACCAAACTACTGCCAATGGCGAGAAGTTTAGGATCGGCATTTCAAAAAATTAACTTTCTAAGAGACATTAAATCAGATTTTGAAGAAAGAGGGAGAACTTATTTTCCTGATGTAGACTTTTCTAACTTTACAGAAACAGATAAAAAGGAAATAGAAAAAGATATTAAAATTGATTTTGATGATGCTTTAGAAGGTATAAAAAACCTACCTGAAGGCTCCAAATTAGGAGTTTATATCGCTTATTTGTACTATTTACAACTATTCAAAAAAATACAAAACACATCTGCAAATACCATAGCTGATAAAAGAATTAGAGTTTCTGATACGCACAAATTATTCTTGATGGCACAGGCTTTGATAAAAAGTAAACTAAACTATGTGTAAGTTTTTATCGTTAGTATCCAAAATCAGCAATTAAAATTCAAAATAAATCATGAAAACTTTCTTTTTAAGCCTAATTATCCTTTTTTCTACTGCAACGATAAGCATGGCTTACGATATGAAAAAGATAAGGGAAGATTATATTGCAGCAATCAGCAATAGTGAAAAAGCTAATAAATTATGTTCGGAATTAACCGCTATAAAAAATCCTGACGCCCTTATTTTAGCCTATTTAGGATCGGTGCAAGCTATAAAAGCTAAACATGCCTGGAATCCCGTCAATAAAATGGGCTACTTAAAGGAAGGTTTTAAAACTATTAACTCGGCAATTAATAAAGATCCTAATCATTTAGAAGTTCGCTTTTTAAGATTTAGCCTTCAATATTATGTTCCTACTTTTTTAGGCTACAGCAAAAATATTGATACTGATAAAGACAAAATTATTGACTTATTGAAGAGAAAAGAAGTGGCCAGTTTAAAATTAGATAAGAAGATATTGAAGGATATGGTTAATTTTATGATTGATAGTAAAAAATGCGACGAGCAAGAAATTGCTATCCTCAGAAAAGCTTTAGCTTAAATGGATAAACAACTCACTTACCTTTTAATCAACATTTTAACTTGTTTTTTTCCAGTCGTTTTATCCTTTGATAAAAAAGTGCATTTCTATCAGAAATGGAAGTTTATTTTTCCTGGGTTACTTATTTCTGGTGCTTTATACCTCATTTGGGACTATATTTTTACCATTCAAAATGTTTGGTCGTTTAACCCAAGCTACATTTTAGGAATCAAATTTTTTGACCTCCCGCTAGAAGAAATTTTATTTTTTATTACTGTTCCCTTTGCTTGTATTTTTATTTATGAATGCTTAAAAGTTTATTTTAATCCAAAAATCACTCAAGAAATAAGCCGAGGAATCACCTATATTTTAATCATAGCTTGTATTATCCTCCTATTTTTTTTCTACGATAGATTATACAGCTTCATCAATTTCAGCACCCTTTTAATTATTCTTATTTACACCTTAGTTAAGCCTATTAAACTAAATATGGGGCAATTTTATTTAGCCTATTTAGTTTCGCTGGTACCTTTTTACATTGTTAACGGCATTTTAACAAGCATTCCAATTGTGTTGTACAACAATACCGAAAACATGGGTTTAAGAGTAGGAAGTATCCCATTTGAAGATCATTTTTATTCCATGTCTTTAATTCTGCTCAATTTGATTTTCTTTGAATACTTTAGAAGTAGAAATAAAATTGATGCAAGAACTTACTGAATACACAAAATCTCAACTGGCCTTAAGAAACGGACAAGATAAACCTCAAATTTGGGTGGCTTATTTAGGAAATATCTATGATGTTACCGAAAGTAGGCTATGGCGAAATGGCAAACATTATGAGCATTGGGCTGGTCAGGATTTAACAGATGAACTGAAAGATGCTCCGCATACTCAAGCAGTTTTTGAGAAGTTTGTGATGATTGGAAAGTTGAAGATTTAGTTACAGAGAGAAAAAAAAATACTCAAAAGATTCAAAGATATTACAGCGAAGGGCTTCAAAAAAAACATTAAAAAACATAAAACCCCTTGGCAATTTTTAGTTAAAATGATACATCTATCACTATAATCAAATATAAATCCTTTGTGAATGCTAAGCCATCCCTTTGTGTTTTTGCGTTTAATAACAAACTAAACATTATAAACAATTTGTGAGCTTGAGATCATAATTTTTTATCTCATGAAACGGCTTTTTTCCAAAATAACACAAATTCTAATACAGTTCTAATATCATTTTAATTATGTGCTAATATTTTAAGATACCTTTGTAAAGAGCAATTAAACTGGGGTATTCTTATTTTAAAGCAATTTCATTCAATCAATTATTAAACAATTTATTTTTACACTAAAAGTAAGATGTCAGATAAAAAAAAGGTACTAATTGTAGAGGATGAAACTAAGGTAGCGGCATTTATAAATAAAGGTTTACTTACCCAAAATTTATTGAGTGATATAGCACCCTCTGGGTTAGAAGCCATTAAGTTATTTAATAATAACCACTATGACTTAGTAATACTTGATATAGGCTTGCCTGATATGAGCGGATTAAATGTTTGTGAGCATATCAGAAAAACTAACCAAAGGACACCTATATTGATGTTAACTGCCATGGGTAGTTTAGGGGATAAACTATCTGGTTTTGAAGTTGGCACTAATGATTATATGGTTAAACCTTTTGACTTTATGGAATTATTGGTAAGGATAAAAGCACTCCTACAATTCTGTAGAGAAGATTCCAAAACTGATGAAATAATTAAAGTAGCCGACTTAGAATTAGATTTAAATCAAAAGGTTGCTCGTAGAGCTGGTAAAGAAATAGAATTAACCGCGAAAGAATTCAACTTATTAGAATATTTAATGATTAATAGAGGTAAGGTAGTTTCAAAAATAGAACTTGCAGAAAACGTTTGGGATATAAATTTTGATACCCGAACTAACTTTGTAGAGGTTTACATCAATTATATACGAAACAAGGTAGATAAAGGTTTTTCAAACAAACTAATTCATACCGTAGTAGGAATGGGATATATGATTAAACAAAAATGACCATTAGAGCCAAAATGGCAATACTTTTTTTAAGTATTGTTTCCGTATTACTAATTGCATTTTGTTTTGCCATTTATTTTTTAAGTGAAATATACCGTCAAACAGAATACAAAACACGTTTAAGGCAAGAAGCACTAACAGCTGCTACTATTTTATTTAATAACGAAGAGGTAAGTCCAGATTTATTTAAGCTATTAGCCAGAAACCAAATGACCGCATTAAATAAAGAAGAGATTGCTTTATTTAATAACAAAAACGAAATTATTTATAAAAGTGGTTTAGAAAAAAAAGATGTAGATACAAGTATAATTAATGATATAAGATATTACAAAGAAAAATTTTGGCATCAAAATGACATAGAAAAATTTGGAATGGTTTTTAAAAACAAAAATCAGGACTATATCATCATTGCATCGGCTGTAGATAAATACGGACTAAGTAAACAACAAAATTTAGCTCTATTGTTAAGTTTTGGAAGTTTACTAGTAATTTTATTTAGTGCCATATTAGGCAGATTTTTTGCCAGAGGATTATTAAATCCAATGCAACAAATGATTAAAAAAATAGATAACATTAATGCGTCTCAATTAAATTTAAGATTAGAAGTAAGAAATGAAACCGATGAATTAGGACAATTATCCACAAGATTTAATGAAATGTTAGATCGGTTACAAAAAGCATTTATGCTACAGCGTTCTTTTGTTTCACACGCATCACATGAATTGCGCACCCCATTAACGGCAATTACCGGGCAAATTCAAGTTTCCCTATTAGCAAACGACAATGAACACGAGTTACGTTTAATGTCTAAATCTGTTTTAGAAGATGTGAAACAATTAAATAAGCTCACCAATAATCTTTTAGACCTCACCAGCATTGATACAGAAGAAAACAATATTAAGTTGAAGCTTTTAAATATATTGGAAGTTTTATGGCAAGCCAGAACAGAAGTACTCAAAAAATACGATAACTATCATATCTTAATCACTGTGGATGAAAATGAAGAGCATATACCCCAAATTTATGCGAATGAATCTCTAGTATATACCGCCTTTATCAATTTAATTGAAAACGGGGCTAAGTTTTCTTCAGACCATATGATCCAAATTAATGTAGGTGCTTCCAAAGAGCATGTGATTATGAAATTTCAAAATAAAACTCATCCTATTTCAGAAACCGAATTAATAAATATTTTTGAACCCTTTATGCGGGGATCGAATTCAAAAAACACCAAAGGACACGGAGTAGGTCTATCGTTATCAAAGCGAATAGTCCAAATCCATCACGGCAATTTAACAACAGAAATTATTGATGGTAACACTATTGAGTTTTTATTAAAATTTAATAATCCTACATTTTTAGCTTAATCTAGCTCTAAGGAGATAACTTTCAACCTAAATTCTATCAGCCAAGCCTACCATATAATTCTCTAAAAACACCATAAATACAGATGGCGTTATTTACGATTTTCAACTTCAATATTTGATCAAACACATTAGCCTTTAAAGAACATTTTATCCAACTTATTAAATTCTAATGTATTTCTAATGTAGGCTTAAGCCTAGTCTAATAGTGTTGTATTAGGTTTACATCAATAAAAAAACTTAACCAATATGATTATGAAAACTAAAATATTTCTTTTTTTAGCACTAGGTTCAATAGCATTTACTAGTTGCACTATTATTAAACAAGGCGAAGTTGGGGTAAAACGTTCGTTCGGTAAAATAAATGAGAAACCATTGATGGAAGGTGCAAAAATATTCAATCCTTTTATTACGACCATTATAAAGCTCCCTACTCGTACAATTAATATGGAGGTACGTTTACCTCTACCTTCTAAAGAAGGTCTAACTGTACAATCCGAAGTGTCAATTTTATACCGTTTGGTTGGTAGTTATGGCCCATCTATCGTAGAAAACTTAGGCCGTAGTTATGAGCAGGTAGTCATCTTACCCATATTCAGATCGGCAGTTGCAGAT
>JBILPO010000126.1:0-5970 GCA_044373805.1 Pelobium sp. | reverse complement strand
AAAAAAAGCCTAGTAATTTAACCTGTTAGGAAAAAATGTCTGGAATTTTTAGATTCGCTTAAGGCTAAATCTTCTTAAAATTCCAGACATATTTTTTATCTACTCTTTAGTTTTTTGGTGGTGGAGGAGGTCCTTTTTTACCATCACGAGGCATCATTTTTTTATCGCGAGGTTTAGGTTGAGATTTTTGGAACTTCTCGTATTGTTCTTTAGTTAAAATAGATTTTAATTTCTCGTCTTTTTGAGCTTTCATTTTCTCCATTTCAGCCATATGTTTTTTATGCATTGTCTCCATCTCGGCCATATGCTTTTCATGCATTTTATCCATTTCTGGTTTCATGCTTTCTTCCATTTTTTTCCAGTCGGCAACTTGTTTATCGTTTAAACTTAAATCAGTTTTCAACTTGTCAAAATTAGGTTGATGCATTTTCATCATTCCCCCCATTTTCATGGTGTCTTTTTGATGCATCATCTTCATCTTTTTATGCTTCAGGCTGTCTTGTTGATGCATCATTTTTTTATGCTTCATACTGTCTTGCTGTGCAAAACTTCCGAAGCCTAGCCCCAGAAATAAAATCATTCCAATTATTTTTTTCATGTTGTCTGTTATTAATTTCTTTTTGTTTTTACTACTTTATCTTAGATGCTATTAGGACACAAATCTTGTGCTAAAAGAGTAATTATTTTTTATTAAAGATTATTTAATTGGTTTTTTGGACGAGACATGAAGCAAAAGGACTAGGTAAACCGTGACTATGAGCGGCGAGAATATGAATTAAAAAACTAAATTCAATGTAAACCCAAAACCAATCTCATTATTCCCTAAAAGGAGGCGGAATTCTACGGCCTGACCTAGGATTATCACCCATAAAATGATTAATAATTTGATCAATCATCTCATCAAATTGTATTTTTTGCTCTTCATCACCTAATGCTCTTACATTTCTGAAATGCTCAAAAGTAATGAGTTCCATTTCTTCTTGGTTTTTATTTATTTTTTCGATGAAAAGTTTTTTATCACTTTCGGTAATAGCTTCTGTTTTTAAAGTTGCAAAAAGTGCCGATCGTAATTTCTTGTTTTCTTCTTTTAATGAACGCATTTTTGATCGGTGAGCCGCTCTTAAAACATTAAATTTTTGTTCCTGACTAGCGTTAAAATGAAGTTCTTTCACAATGGGGTCTTTCCCTCCCATTTCGGTAGGAAGTATCCTTTCTTTATTTTGTGGATGATGAAAAAATAATAAACCTAATAATACTAGGTTTAAGATGACCATAAACACAAAACCAAATTTAAAAAACAATTTTTTTGGTGAATTTTCCATAACCTTAAAGATTTATCATATTGTTTTCGCCAATTTCATATTCGCTTACAATGGCATCAATATTAGTGTCATTTATATTAATTCCCTTGTTAAAATATTGCTTCACTGCAATAATATTAAATCCTAAAAAAGCTAATAAACAAATGGTAAAAGCCCATTTCCAAACTAAATTTGGTTCTGTTTTAAGAGCTTGTTCATGTCTAATACTTTGTAAAACACGAGTATGTAAAAAAGGTGGAGTACTTGCTTTTTCAGCGTTATCTAATCCTTCTAAAATCTTGTTTGCAATTTCTTCTGATGATTTTTTCATGTCAATATATTTTATTGATACTGATCTATTTGTTTCATTAAGACAACCTTTAACTGCTGCTTCGCCCTAAAAATAAGCGACTCTATAGATGATACAGATTTATCTAAAATATCTGCAACTTCTTGGTGGCTAAGGCCTTCTATTTTATGTAATATTAATGCAGTTTGCTGCATTTCTGGTAATAGTTTAATGGCTCTATTAAGATATGCGTGGTATTCTTTTTTCTCTAACGTAATACCAGGATGCATAAAATCACTATGTTTTTTCAAGTCTTTTTCGGCACTTGCATCAAAAATGCTGGTTAAAAAAGCCATCCTTTTTTTACGCTTTTTCTTCCTTATCTCTTCCAAACATTTATTCACTGTAATTTTATACAGCCAAGTATTTAAACCAGCCTCAATTCTAAAATTTGAAACAGATTTGTACACCTCAACAAAAACATCTTGTGTAGTGTCTTGCGCATCATCTTCATTTTGCAGCATACCTAAAGCGGTGTTAAATACCTTACCTTGGTAATTTTTCACCAAAAATTCGTAAGCATTTCCCTTACCATCTTTTAAATCTGCAATCAGTTGTTGTTCGGTCAAGTCAACAAATTTTAAAAAGTTTTAAAGCCAATCTCTTCCCAAATAAGTGCGTTTAGTATTTTTTGAAAAGCAATACCTATAATTATTTTGTTCCGCTAGCCCTTCTTTCCGCTATAGTCCGCGTAAAAAAAACGGGGAGCTTCCGCTTCAATAAGGTTTAGTTAATTTAGTTCATTGCAGTTCACTTCATTTATTTACCTTCTTTCTTCAACAAAGTAATATCTTTAATTAATTGCTCAATTTCTAAGTCTAAAGTTCCGTTATAAATCCCTCTAATGCGCTTATTTTCATCTACCAATATAAAATGTTCGGTATGTAAAAAGTCGGTACTGTCTTTACTAAAACCTAAATCTTCTTCTGCAAAATAAGACTTTCGGGCTAGCTCATAAATGGCGGCTTTACTTCCGGTAAGTAAATTCCATTTTTTAGCATCAATATTATTTTTATTGGCGTAAGCTTTTAATCTTTTAACATCGTCTATCCACGGTGTTACGCTGTAAGAAAGTAGTGCAACGCCTTCATCCTTTTTAAAAACTTTATTCACCTTTTCCATATTAATGGTCATGGTTGGGCAAATGCTTCCGCAACTAGTGAAAATAAAATCGGCTACATGTATTTTTCCTTCAATATTCTTCTGAGTAACAGCTTCTCCGTTTTGATTGGTAAAGGAAAAATCTCCAATCTGATGCGTAATTTGTTTGTTTACAGCATCCTCATCAGTTAAAAAAGAAGCCGTAAAATCAGGCGTATTGTAATAAGGAAGTCGGTCTACTTTTTCAGGCAAATTTTCTTTTTTCTGATTACAACCAATCACCATCACTAATAAAATGATCAGTCCTAAGAAATTATTTTTTAAACAAACTGTCGCTAACATTTACACAATTTTTTGTTCCTAGTAAACCAAATCTTCTCCCATTAACCATCTGGTAGTTCGATTTTATTTTTCCGCTATCGTACCACACTTTCTGTGAGCCCTCCTCATAACCTTTATGGTAATGCATTTCTTTATATAATTTACCGTTGGGTAACCATTCTTTAAAAGAGCCTTCATATTCTCCGTTCTTAAATAGGTAAATCGCTTTTAGCTTTCCGTTTTCCCACCAAGAAGTGTATTTCCCTTCTTTTAAACCAGCCTTAAAATACCTCAGTTCTTTAATTTTATTTGTACTGTAAAATTGTTTCCAAGTCCCGTCTTCTTTCCCGTTTTTAAATTCCTGAATACTTAAAGTGTCTTTTCCATTCTCCAAAAGTTGGAATACTTTACCACTAAAAGCATTGCCATTGAAATAGGTAATACCTCCTTGAGTTTGAAGATTTACACTATCAATATTTAATGTCCTATTGTTTTCTACTAGGTTGCTTTTATTGCAAGCTAGTAGCACTAGCATTAGAAAGTATATTTTACTGAGAAACCGTACCTGCTGTACCATAATATCCACTGCCATTAATGTAAGGATCTGTACTGGTAATGTGGTAATGGTAAATTCCATTTGGATAATCTACAGTTACCCCTGTATGCCCATGGTAAGCATCTAAACTCGAATTTGCTACCAAGGCATTATTTTCTAAAGGTCCGTAAACTGGGAAACCATCTAATAAAAATCCCATTAAAGCACTTCTTCCTTTGCTTGCTGTTAAAAAAGTAGGCTCTACATGGTAATGGTAAGCACCTTGTGCTTGTGGATGACCTGCATTTTGATCAAAACTATTGATCTCATTAGTTAACGGTAAATTATTTGGACCTGCATATTGATTGTAAAGAGGCACTCCATTTAAAGATATTCCAATGGCTCCCAGCGGAGTGGCTGCATGTGTAGTAGCTACCGTAGGATTCAAAGGAATTTTAAAAGTATAATTGAATGAAGCTATTTTATTGGGATTTTGGTTCCAAGCGGTATTGCTGCCATTATAAGCTTCATATAAGCTGCTCCAAGTAGTTCCTTGGTAATAGGGGCTTTTATGATCTGGTCTTCCGGTTGATTTTATATAAATAAAATTTCCTTGGATGTACATGTCAGATGCGCCATAAATTTTTTTGTAAACATCAGGAATCGCGGTAGTTGTTGGGGTGGTTCCGGCGTCTGTTCCTGTTTCTTCTTTTTTACACGACAGAAAAATTAATACGAGTAAGCTAAGATTAAGGGCTAAAATTTTCATTTTTAAGAATTTATTAAGTTAAAGTATTTGTTTTCTTAGTTTAGATGCCTTTCTAAAAATTACCTTGCACAATATCTTTACTTAAATGTAAATAATGAAATTGTGTCTAAATTTTGGCTGTAAGGCGATGAATTTAGCAAGGAGATTGTTTGTCCTAATCAAAGCAATTGCAGATTCAGAAAATTAAGAGTTAAATACTGCGGAATGTATAAATAATTATTTAGAAAAGGCAAAGTTTGAACGATCATATGTGCCGGGAGAGGCGTGATCACCTTCTTTAAAGAAGAAATTAACAAAATTAATTCCTGGAATTTGAGTGTAAGCATAGGTGACTTCTGCCATAAAAATTTGGGCGCCCATGCTACCGCTGCTTTGCGTGAGGAATTCTGCATCTGGAATTTTCACAAAGGCGGTATCATGTTGTTGTTTTAGCCAAATAATTTTTATCTCGGGGTATTTTCTTGATAAAGCTTCTGTTACGTTATTTGAATCTAACTCTTGGGTAGTTACCTCTTCATTTTGAACCAATTTCATCTTTTGTGAGTTGGAATCTGTAATCACCGACCAAGGAATATCCGCAATTTGAGCAGGTTTCTCTGTGCTATTTAAGTTATTAAGGCTTGTTGAATAAGAATTTTTTGGGTCTTGGTTACAAGCCATTAACGCTACTAACACTAAAATTAAACCGCTAAATTTCTTCATCTTATTAAGGAGTTGTGACTGCAACAGGTAAAATTTTGCCGTTAAAAAATTGGTGGCCAGTTAAAGCAAAATCGGCTACATATTTTCCCATTTCATAGGCTTGTACCGGAGATTCATAACCAGGAAAAGCTTTTTCTAACATTTCTGTTTGTGCAGATCCTAGTGCTAAACAATTCACACTTATTTTATCCTCAATCAATTCCTGAGCCAAACATTCTGTTAAATTATGTAGTGCTGCTTTACTTGCCGAATAAGCGACTAAACCTGGAAATTTAGAACTTCCTTGAAAACCACCCATAGAACCAATATTTAAAATATGCGCTTTTTTGTCTAGATGTGGGAGTAAAGCTTGTATCATTCTAAAATGCCCCAAAACATTACTTTGAAACATTTCGGCCATATCAAATTCTGTTAATTCTTTAAATGGTTTATTAATTAAAGCACCAGCATTGTTAATTAATATGTTAAAACTGCCCCAGCGTTGTTGTATAAAAGTAATTAAGCCTGCAGGTTCGTCACTTAAAATATCAAAAACTATGGGGTATAATTTAGCTTCAGGATTTAAGCTCAACACAATTTTTTGTAAATTTTGAAGCTTTTCTTTATTTCTTGCTAATGCAATTACTTCATGTCCTTTTATTGCTAATTCTATTACTGCTTCAAAGCCTATTCCGCTGCTAGCGCCTGTAATTACAATTTTTTTTGAAGTAGTTTGATCGTCTAAAGAAGTAGTTTGCATGTTTTATTATTGTATAATTAATTGCGTAACCGGATTATTAATGAGCCCCAAACCATCATGAATGAGTTTTTTTAACTCGGGTTCATTAGATGCTTTTAAGCTGAGGTAGTTGTTAATTTCTACCGTTAATTCTTTTTGTAAATGATGTTGTTC
>JBILPO010000003.1:0-19628 GCA_044373805.1 Pelobium sp. | reverse complement strand
AATGCCTAATTTCTATTTCTGATTTTAGGTTAACCATATAATCATCCTGAGCTCTTTCTCTATCTCTGGCTTCTTTACGGTTTTGGCTCATCATAATTACCGGAGCTTGTAAGGCTGCAATACTTGATAAAATGAGGTTCAATAAAATAAACGGATAAGGATCAAAGCCTTTATTGCTTAAAGCAATTACATTGATGATCATCCAAACAACCAAAAAAATAGCAAAAATGATGATGAATTTCCAACTGCCACCAAAAGTGGCTACTTTATCGGCTAATTTTTCTCCGGCCGTTGGTTTAATATCTTGTTGTTTATCAATTATTTTTTGAGAGATTAATTGCTCTTCCTCTAAAGCTTTCACCACAATATCATGAAGCTTAGAAAGGCTTTTGTTATTGGTTTGTAGGAGTTCTCTGTAGTTTTTTTTCTTAGGCATGATGATTATCTTAAAATTCTAGTTTGAATTTAAGGATAATTTTTAGCTTTTTATTTGTTGTTTTAGAGGCACAAATTTTCAATAATCGAATGTTGGCGATTAGTGAAAATTTATAGGTTAATTTTTTGATTTTAAGGTTTAAATAATCGACCAACTGGGGAAATAAATCTCATAGATAAACCTAAATAAGAAAATTTGTAATTATCATAAAAATACATCTCTGGTTTAAAGCTGATAAAAGAATTCTTTGGAAGGAAAGTCACAAACAGCTTCAATGTGTTTTGTTCAAAATAATTCCCTCTTTGTTGGATTAAATAACCTGCTCCAAAAGAAAATTCATCAATCAATCTAACGCCAGTTGCGTTGCTATTATTAATTCTATTACCAAAGGATGCTTCTAAAAATATATTTCTATATATTTCAGGTACCTCATTATTCGGTTTTTCAAAAAACCAAAGTGATGAAAGTGATAAATTGATAAATGTATAATTTGGTTGGGTCGAACCTTTATAATAAAAGTCTTGCCTTTGAGGTGCAAAATCAATCCCGAAGCCTAATTCAGGGGTAAATCTACCAGCTGCAAAAGCTCCACCTGCTTTTACTTGGAAAGCAAAAGTTTGTTTGTTTTTTAAGACTTTAGTATAAATTGAATCTTTTGGAAGCCTTGTTTTCTTTTTTAAAGTGGAATCAGTTACAACTAATGAATCTTGAATTTGATCTATTGCTTTATTAATAATAGATTGAACATTTACAGTTTTAAAATTTGTAATTGAGTCAGAAATTAAAATGATTTTACCTGATTTAGAATTTACCACCAAAGTATCAGGTGTTTTAACTTGACAAATAGCCAAATTTGAATAGAAGAGTAAGAAGGCTAAAATATTAATTTTCAGTTTTAAGTTTTGATTTGACATAGGGCTAAAATTTAAGTTTGAAAATATTATTTGAAGTGTTAGAGTTTGCCATAACGGTATTTGTATCTGGCTTAAATAATGGTTTTTTATATTTTTTAAAACTGATTACTAGCGCATCTTCCTTTTGCTTGTTTTCTGATTTATCCTGAGGCATTCCTCTTTTAAACTCAACTGCGTAAACAATTTCAGGAATTGCTTTTACAGACTCTTTGATTAATGGTTTTGCTTCCATAGCTAATTTACGAGGTGGTTCTATTTCAAAAGTGTCTGACTCAAGTATTGTACTTTTAGATTTTATTATCTCTACTTCATTTCTTAGACTAGAATTATTTTTTACATAAATATCCTTGATAGGCTGAGTTTGAATTACTGCTTTTTCAGTAGCTATATTTTCTAATGGATTAAGTTTTGGTGTAATTTCATTTTCGTTTTCTTGCTGATTTACTTTTTGAACTGGTTCAGAAGAATTTATCCAAACACCAACACTTAGAAACAGTATAATAACTGCAACAACTTTTAAAATATCAAACCAAATAATTCTCTTCTTTATTTTGATATTCCTCCAAACTCTTTCTTTATTAAAAGAAACCTGGTTGTAAGTTTCAAAATATTCAACTGCTGTTTTAAGTGATTGATTAAAATCTTTTTCTTTCATCTTTTTTAATATTAGCGGATAAACGCTCTTTTAAAAGTTTCTTAGCCTTATTTAATTGAGATCTAGATGTGCTTTCTTGAATATTTAAAAATTCAGCAATTTCTTGATGCTTGTAACCTTCTATACAATAAAGGTTCAACACGGTACGATATCCAATAGGTAAATTTGCAATCTATGAAAATGTAATTTGCCTCTAATCCTTCTATAATTTCATCAACGTAAACTGCTTCCTCAGCTTCATTATCACTTACCATGATGAAATTGTGTTGTCTTCTCAAATGCATTAAACACTCAAAAATCATTGCTTTTTTAATCCAAGCTTTCAATGAAATTTCATCTTTATATTCAAACTTTAAGAGATTTTGAAAAACTTTTGAAAAGCCTTGTGAAAGCATATCTTCAGCATCTTCTGTGTTTTTCATATATCGCAAACACACCTTAATCATATAGCCACTATAACTTTCAAAAAGCTTTCTTAAAGCTAGTGGCTTTCCTTTTTTACAGTCTTCTAATAGTTGTATGGTTATCAATTTATAGTATGTTTTAAGATATAAATGCAAAAAGTATCCAGAACGTTGCTTTGGGTGTAAAATATTTTCAGATATGAATAAATCTGAAAACAGTAAAGCCACAAAACCACAAATCCACGCTACGTTAAATAGTGTGGATTTGTGTTAGCTAGTCTAAAATGCTTTTAACAGAATTCTATTTTTGATAGTTAACCTTCATGTTTTGAAACATAAATGACCATTTATCGGCCTGTTCTTCTATAATTTTTGAAGTCGGTTTTCCGGCTCCATGTCCGGCTTTACTTTCTATTCTGATTAAAACAGGGCTATTTCCTTTATGGTATTCTTGCAAACGAGCTGCAAATTTAAAAGAATGGGCTGGTACTACACGGTCGTCATGATCTGCAGTGGTCACCATGGTGGCGGGGTAATTTGTTCCTGCTTTTAATGCGCTATAAGGCGAATATTTATACAAATATTCAAACATTTCTTTAGAGTCTTCGGCGGTGCCATAATCATAAGCCCAGCCTGCGCCAGCGGTAAATTTATTATAACGCAACATATCCATTACGCCAACTGCGGGGAAAGCCACTTTAAATAATTCTGGACGCTGAGTCATAGCGGCTCCAACCAAAAGGCCACCATTAGAACCTCCAGAAATAGCTAAATAAGGAGTGGAAGTATATTTCTGATCTATTAAATATTGTGCTGCGGCAATAAAATCATCAAAAACATTTTGCTTTTGCATTTTAGTTCCTGCTAAATGCCATTTCTCGCCGTATTCGCCTCCACCGCGTAAATTTGGAACGGCATAAATGCCACCCTGCTCTAATAAAACAATATTTGAAGTACTAAAAGCGGGTGTTAAATTCACGCTAAATCCACCGTAACCGTAAAGCAATGTTGGGTTTTTGCCGTTTAATTCAATCCCTTTTTTATGGGTAATTATCATTGGAATTTTGGTGCCATCTTTAGAATTATAGAACACCCGTTTTGATTCGTATTTCTCGGGATCAAACTGTACACCAGATTTTTTATAAATTTCTGACTGCCCAGTTCCAATATTATATTTAAAAATAGTAGACGGATAAACGTAAGAAGTGAAGGTGAAATACAAATCGCTTTCGCCTTTTTTAGCACTAAAGCCATCGGCTGTACCTATGCCAGGCAAAGCAATTTCACGTTCTTTAGTCCCGCTCATGTCATACTGCAATACTAACGAAGTAGCGTCTTTAAGGTAATTGGCAAAAATTTTATCTCCCCCTGTTGCTGCACTCATTACGTTTGTGGTTTCGGGAATGATATCTTTCCAGTTAGAAATGGCTGGGTTAGCGGCATCAACGGTAACCAACCTATAATTAGGTGCTTTGTAATTGGTGTAGATGTATAAAACTCCCGCTTTGTTGGTTAATATACTTTGTTCGCTTTCAAAATTGCCTACCACTTTTACAATATCACTATTGGGTTTACTTAAATCTTTAAAATAAAGTTCGTTACCGGTGGTAGAATTTGCAGCGGTAATCACCAAAAATCTTTCGTCTTCAGTTAAGTAAGCGCCAATGTATCTGCGTGGTTTTTGATCTCCACCAAAAACTAACTTATCTGAGCTTTGCGGAGTGCCTAATTGGTGAAAAAACAATTTATGGTATTGGGTTAAACCCGATAATTGACTTCCTTCTGCAGGTTTATCATAGCTGCTGTAGTAAAATCCTTCTGTTCCTCTCCAAGCTAAGCCCGAGAATTTTACATCTGTTAAAGTATCACCAACGGTAGTTTTATCTGATGTTTTTATGACGATAACTTTACGCCAATCTGATCCACCTTCTGATATTTGGTAAGCCGCTAAATTGCCATTTTTAGAAAAATCTATTCCAGCTAAAGAGGTGGTGCCATCACCAGAAAATTTATTAGGATCTAAAAATACTTCGGGCTCATTGCCTTCTGATTGGCGATATAAAACCGATTGATTTTGCAAACCATCATTTTTGTAGAAGTAGGTGTAGTTTCCCTCTTTAAAAGGAGCCGAGAATTTTTCATAGTTCCATAATACTTCTAATCTTTTTTTAATGGCTTCGCGGTAAGGGATTTGTTCCAAATAATTTTGGGTGACTTTATTTTCTTCCTCCACCCAAGCTTTGGTTTCGGCAGAAGTATCATTTTCTAACCAACGGAAAGGATCAGGAACGATGGTTCCGAAATAATCATCGGTTACATTTCCTTTTGCAGTTTTTGGATAGGGTAAAGTTTTAATGGTATCAGCCGGAGCGATCATATCTTCTGAAGTGTTTGTTTTGTTATTGCTACAGCTCACAAAAATAGCAGCCGAAAGCGTGAGTAATAATAATTTCTTCATATAAGTTGGGTTGTTTAGCTTAATAATTAAAACTACTAAACAAGAGTTGATTAACCTAATTAGGAATGTAATAATTTGATGAAGAATAACTTACTGAATGGTAAACCTCAAATTAATGCCAAAATTACTAAACGCGGTAACAAAAGTTTGGGAAGTGTAAGGCTTAGTAACATTAGAATCATAAAATAACCTTAGATTAAATTTTTGGTTAATTACGTAGTCTATGCTTGGTCTAAAGGTGATGTTTTTAGAACCCGCAGAAACTTCTGGTTCTAGTACATCTGCTCTATAAATCACCGTTTTATTATCTCTAATGGCTACATCCATTTTAAAGTTTAAATCATTTTTTAAGTTTACTCCTTTAAACAAACCAAAAGGGAATCTAAAATCGGCGGTACGGTAACCAAAACCTAATACAATGGCTTCGTCTTTTTGTGAAGCTAACTGACTGTTAGCCAAACTTAAGCTTAACGCCCTAGATTTACGGTATTCTACATTAGCCGTCATATTGTTTTTCAACCTCACATCTATCCCTAAAAGCGGTACAAATTGCTCAAAAAGTGTGATTTGTGAGAATTGGTAAAATGGTAGAAAGTTATTTTCGGCATCTCTAACGTTTACACCTCCATTACTTTCAGAGTATCTAATTAAAGAGTTAAACCCATTTACGTTATAGGTAGAATTATAGGTATGCGTTAAATCTATAGAAGAAAATATTTCGCTAATAGCATCAATCTTAGCTAAGCCATTATAGGTAATTCTCCAGTTTGGAACTGGAATTTTTGGGAATTTGTTTAAATCTGCAGAGCCCGCATCTTTATTTTGATAGGCAGCTAAAAATGCTGGAACTACCACATCTTGTGCGCTTTTTCCGTATCCATCAGCAAAGGTGCCAATAGTGCCACTGCTATTTGGGTTTTGCCTACCTAAACGTTGTGATACTATGGTTCTATTAGCTAAAAATTGGTCAAATACTGATGAATTTTTAGCTCCATTTTTATCTTTAAACGCACTGCCTAATGAGATTACAGAGATGCTGTAATCGCCAGCGGTAATAGGGCTTAAGCTGCTAAACCCATTTGTAGCGTTGTTGTATCTATAATTGGTAGAAAAATTTCTGCTGTTATTTTTAAAAGCAGTAAGTTCTATTCTCAAATCTCTTAAAGGTTCTAAAGTCCCTCTCAGGTTTAGCTTTTCATTTAATGTGGTGACGAATAGCTGATTTTGTAAAGTATCTTGCGTAAGCCAACCGTTGCTTAATGCTTTAAATCTGAGGTCTTCCTGAGATCCTAAAATGAAAGCTACACCAGGAGCATTAGTGCTAAAGTCCATTCCAAATGCATTGGTTTTAGGCAAATATCCTGGTAAGAAAGTTCCGTCGTTTTTGATGTAAGAACCACTTATATTTTTTAAACTGAATAAAAGATTAACGAAGAGTTTACTTAATCCTTTTTCGTTATTAGGATCATTTAAACGTCTAAAAAAGCCAAACTTGTTATACAAGGTAGTCATGTTTAAAGTTGGGTTTACTTGTATGGTTCTAGAGTTTTGAATGGTATTTCCAAAATCTATTTCAGGATCATTTAAGCTCAATAAGGGTTCGGTCATCCAGTTAAACTGTGTTTGATACCTAGTTACTACATTTATAAAATCTAAACCCGGAATTTTATTGATAGGTAAGGTGTAACTTAAACTTACAGTGTGATTGTAATTTGTGGTACGGCCCAATTTTTTAAGATTTTGCCAAACTGTATCTCTTTTTAGCCCAGTAATTCTTCCTTCGGGCTCATCAACTACAGAAAGGTTAGTGGCATTAAAATCTAATTTTAACGATTTTGAAAGATCCCAGCTTACCCCATACAACCTATTAATTTGAAAATTCTTATTAAAATTTGTTCTAATAGGAATAAAGTTATTTGGGTCGTTATCTCTCAAAGTATTTTCAGAGTATAATCTGTTTAATTCTACCCTAAAGTTAAGCACCGATGGAAGTAAGTTAAAGTTTAAGTCTTTAAGTAGTGCCAATGATTTTGACTTTATGACTTTATTAAATGGACTAATAAATTTAGCAGGGTTATTATAATCATACCCTAATGCCCCTCGGTAGGTTTTTTGTTGTGTGTTTAGATTGATAAAATCTCGGTGTCCGTACTCTGTAAATGCGTAGGTTAAGCTCCAATTTTCTACATCCCACAAATGATTTTTTGCTGTGGGATTGGTTTTAATTTTGCGCACATTGGTAAAGTTGATGCTTTTTCTTTGCGTAAAATCTTGAGCGTAATTATTAATAGAATCTCTGGTTTTTTTAGAAACCTGATCTAAAATATTCTTTAATTCTATATCTGGGTTACGAGGATCATATTGAGGGTTACTCAACTGGCTAGAATAGTTAATGAACATTGGAATTTTGATTCCGGTTTTTTCTGAAAAGAATTTACCCAATTCAAAACTAGAAGACACATCAAAAAAGCGATCATCAGCCCTGCTCAATTCACTCACTCTTTTATCTAAAGAACCAAAACCAATGGTGCTTTTATTCGCAGAAATGGTAACATCCCCAAAATCGGCTAGTTTGGCATTCATTCTTGCAGTCGCCGCCCAACCACCACGTTCGTCAAAATCAGTTAAACGTAATTCATTAAACCATAATTCTACCGTTTTATCCTGCGCATCATCACCTACAGAAGTGTTAGTTTTTAAAGGATTTCTAGCACCTAACATTAATACCCTAAGTTTACTTAAGTCTGGCTGCCCTTTAATGGTTATTCGGTTGTTGCCATCAGTAAAAGTGTAAGGAACATTTACCGGCCAAGGCTGACCGTTTAATATAGCGGTATTTCTAGAAGTTTTAGCTAGTTGAAATAACCTAAATTCTATATCAATTTTATTTTCTTCGGGCCATATCAAATTGGGGTCTTTTGTACCTGCAAGAGTGATTTTAGTTGGAATTTCGTATTCGTAATAATTGTCTTGATAATCTGTCCCTATTCGTAAAAACGCATTGATGTCTCCATCTTTTAATTGATCACCTTCTGCATGAATAAACATCTCCATACGCTTATAAGAACGTATATCATTTACTGTGGTTTTATACGCGGCTTTTGCGTAACCATCTCTTAAGCTTTTTACAATTACAGCCAAAGCTTGTTCGTTTTGGCGGGTATCTCCTCTAAAATTCGAAAAATCTTTTTCTCTTTGAATACCTGGAGGAACTACGTAAGGAATTGGTGTTCTGGTACCGTTTTCTTCAATATTAACCGTAGTAACATCTAACTTAGAATTGTCTAAACCAGGGTTATTTAAGCGTGGGTCTGTTAATGCTTTTGCAGGATTGTTTTCTGCATTAAATCTTCTCCATTCTCCGCGTACCAACTGTAAACGAGCAAGTCTTAAAACGGCAGTATCGGCAAAATTGGTCATAAACATCCGCATAAAGCGGATAGATTTAAAATCCTGAATGTTGCCCACTCTACTTTCATATTGAGCAATAGGAATTTTAAATTGATACCAACTTACAACTTGTTTTGTGCCGTTTGCCAAGGTCACGTTAGAGGTTACTTTATCGGTAATAAAGTTTTGTCCAACCAATAAATCTTGCGGACGCATACTCACTTTATACTGAAAATATTCGTCGGATTTGGTTTGGTTATTATCTCTGTTGATATCCTCTCCATCTGGTAAAGCTGTAGCAGCAGCATTCTCTATTCCAACGGCATCTAAAGATTGCTGAGAGGTTTTAGAATTACCTTCTGGACCGTTAAAATTTTCATATCTTTTTAAAATACCGGCATTTTGCTGATCTAATTGGTTCCCCCTATAATAGGTAAAATCATCAGATGATGGGTCGCCTTTAAATTGGTTAGCAGCTTGTGTATTGAGTTGTGCTGTTACTTGGTTAACAATGGTTTGATACTTTTGTAGTTCATCGGCGTTGCCTAAACCATCTAAACCCACATCCTGTATTTTTCTTGCATTAGGGTCGTTATCAAAAGCTTGAATTACGGGCTGCAGTTTGGGTACTTTTCCCCAAACCGTCTCGTCTGTTGTTGTGGTGGTGCCATCAATTGGTAAACCGTTTTCTAAACTTTTTCTGCCATCTTTTAAAATATCTTCAGATAGATTTCCTATGTTGAAATAAAGGTCTCCACCTTGGGCATTGGGTTTGTAAATGAAAGGATCTAATACCCAAAATTCAATAAATTCTATGTTTAAAGCTTCAAAATCATTGGTTTCTATACGCCTAAACATTCCGCCCCAGCGGCTTCTTGGATTGCTTAGCGTTCCGTCATTGTTCACCCCTGTTGAGGTGAAATTATATGGGCCTCTTAATGTTGGGTAATAAGCTAAATTAAGCGTAGGCAAGGTGAGTAAAGTTCCGGTTTGTGATTGCTTAAAAGGGAATACTTCAGTTTCTAAAACCTCTCTTACATAATGGTTAGAAAGCTCAACTCTGTTATTCTGAATATTAGGAGGTGTAAAATTATTGCTTCGGCTATAAAAAATAGGGTCGATATTAAAAAAGGAAAGTTTTGCCCTGTTAAAGCCGTAAGATAAATCATTAGTAGATTGAGATTCGGCAAATAATTGAGGAGTTCCTGACAATTGCCAAATAACGGCACTTTTTAAATCAATAATGGAACGGCTGCCTTCAAAGTCGTCTAAATAACTTGTTCCTCCAGAGCTTCCAGCAAAGTTTAACGCTTTTGGATGCCCAGGACTAAAACTAGCATACTCCCCATTAAAATTTATGGAAGAAGTTTCTTTGGTGGATATTAAGGGTATTTTATCTATTAAACGTGTTAATAAGCGGCTATTGGTATTGTAATTAACATCAAAGCCATAAATGGTATTTGAGATAGATTCTTCTCCAAAATTTACTTTTTGAGTAAGCGGTGTCTCTTTCAGATTCATTAACGTAGCTCCTAAATTGAAGTTTTCACTGATCCGGTAATCTAGTCGGGTACCAAATAATGATTTTTGCTGAATCCCAAAAAGCTCATTACTCTCTAATTTTATTTTTATAGGTTGCCCTGAGTTGAGTAAAGCTTCGTTTAATATTTTAACTCTTCCAATATTGTAGTCTACGGTATAATCTGCTCCTTCGGTTAATTTTAAAGTTCCGGCGGTAACCACCACCGAGCCTTCGGGTACGTTAATGGCATTTAATTGAAATTCAGAACTCACCTGAGATTGATAGGTCCCTTTAATTACATATCGATTTAGACCAGGGAAAAATTGTTGTGCTATAGCTTTAGTAGAGTCATACAAAGGTTGATAGGCATATTTTTTAATCAATGCTATTTCTGTTACCGGATCAAACTGAGCAGCTAAATCTTTTCCAAAAGGTTCTATTTCTGGGAAAATTAATCGGCCATTTTGGGCATCAATAGTTAAGCCTTGCAAAAAGTCAAAGAAGCCATCAGGTTGTTTTGCATTTTGTTGATTCAAGCGATCTAGGTTTGTTACTTGAATCCATAGTTTGCCATTTGTTTTTGTACCTTCTGTAATCAAAGGTTTTTCTACTCCAGATTGATCATCTAACCTAAAAATATTCAACCTAAAATCATTAGGGCTAATTTGATATGCCCCTAAAGCATAAATATTTTTCATCATTAAATTCCAAAGCGGCAGGTTGGTTTTAATGGTTTCATTTTTTAATAATTTGGTGAATAAAACGGTAGGATTATCAGGCACAACCTGTAAATCTGTTGAAAATTCACCTACTTGGTATTCTACTCCGTTTACGGTGTAACGATAAGCTACTGATAAAACTTCGTCAGCATTTAATGCGTTATTTAAAGATATATAGCCAAGTTGAGGGTTTAAGGTGTATTCTTTTTCGTTTAATTTTCTAGCATAGGTAAGCTTATTGTAATTATCTGTTCTTCCGCTAGACTGGAAATAATTATCAATATCATTAGAATTAGTTTGCCTTGAATTAGCTGGAATATTTTGTAATAAGGTGTTAGACTGTTGTGGAAAACCAGGGCCATTAAAAGCCGCCGGCAGAGCTGAGAAACCTGTACCACCCTGAAAAAGAGTTTGATTATACGGCGTATTTTCTCCTAAATCTAAAAAGGCTAAAACATCTCGAGAATCTGTAGTACTGTTGTTTCTGTTGGTTACCCAAACTTCAATTTTGGTGATGTTGGTGTTAGAGGTAATAATGGGCAAATTTGCCATTGCCCGGTTGTAATTGTTTCTAAAATATTGAGCCAAAAAATAATGTTTATTGGCTTCATAATTATCAGTAGTTAACCTAAACTCGTTTTGTTGTGCTCCATTGGTAATGTTAATCTCCTTAGATTGCGATTTTTGCTGAGAATAGATACTGGTGATGCCTAAACGACCAAATTGTAGTTGTGTTTTTAAGCCAAATAAAGCTTGGCTGCCGCTAATTAAGCTGGTATTTAATGGAAAATTAACCATTCCAGCTTCAATTTTTTTAATGATTTCGTCTTTTTTACCCGTATATTCTAGTTTAACTTGATTTTCAAAATCAAACTGAGCTTCTGTATTATAATTGGTGGTAATTTTTAGCTTATCGCCGATATTACCAATCACGTTCATTTGAATACGCTGGTTAAAATCAAAGTTTCCTTGTTTACGCTGACGCTCATTAAACAAAGGATTTTCATTTCTATTAATTCTGCCAGAAAAAGTTAAATCGGCGCTTCCTCTGGGTTGAATATTGATGGTATTGCTTCCAAAAATTTTCTCAAAAGATTTACTGTTTACTTTAACAGACGGGATAAATCCTTCGGCCGCGGCCGGAGCATCTGTAGCTACCAGCGTTTTCCAATAAGAATTAATGATGTTTTTTTCTTCTAAGGCTTGGTATTCTTTAAAGGTGAGGTATAAAGGGGCTTTATATAATTTATCCCCAATCATTTCTTTAACTACATATTTTTTGGTAACGGGGTCATAAGTAACTGTTTTTTTGATGTTTTGGGGGTTATCTAAAAATAAACTGTTTTTACCGAAAACAGGAGTAGTATAACTGTCTTTAACAGGGTATTTTAATTTTAAAGAGTCGGCTGGTTTAGCTTGAGAATAAACGTCATTGCTATAGAATAGCAATGAGAAAATTGTACTTAGTCCAAAAAGTAGACGGGTAAAATTTGATCTCAAGCGTTTTTAGTTAAAGTTTGTAATTATAAGCTTTTAAGCGCAATTTTTATGATTTCTTCTACAGTTAAAGGATTAACAGAAGATCTTATGGCAGAATCAACCACTTTTTCAGCTGCATTTTTAACAAAGCCTAACATCACTAAGGCACTTAACGCTTCATCTTTAGAAGTATTATTTTTTGGAGCAGAAATTAATGTATCAGGACCATCTTTTCTTAATTTATCTTGTAATTCTATGATTAAGCGTTGAGCAGATTTTGGTCCAATTCCTTTTATTCTTTTAATCTGATCTACATCACCTTTAATAATTGCCTCTTGTATTTCTATTGGAGAGATAGATGAAAGCATCATCCTACCGGTATTTGGTCCAATTCCGTTTACAGAAATGAGGTGTAAGAAAAGTCTTCTTTCTCCTTCATCGGCAAAGCCAAATAAAGTGTGGGAATCTTCTTTAACAGATAACCAAGTATATAACTTACATCGCTCTTGATCTTTAAGAGCGCTGTAAGTGTTTAATGAAATGTGAATGTGGTATCCAATTCCACCAGTTTCTATTATTACATAAGCCGGGCATTTAAAAGTTAACCGACCATCTATATATGCATACATGACTAATCTTTTGCTTTTCTTATTTTAGATAGTATTCCTGATTTTTTTTCTAAGGTAGCATTTTGTTTGGTTTGTGCATCTACTACCGCAATAGTTACCATGTTTACAATTTCTCTAACCGAGCTACCCAATTGCAATACATGAACTGGTTTGTTCATGCCTAATAAAATTGGACCCACTGCTTCTGCGCCACCTATTTCTTGTAATAATTTATAGGCAATGTTTCCAGAATCTAAACTAGGGAAAACCAGTGTGTTTGCTGGTCCGTCTTTTAGTTTAGAAAACGGGAAATTATCATTTAATAAATCCTTGTTTAAAGCAAAATTAGCCTGCATTTCTCCGTCAACAATAATATCTGGATGTTGCTGATGCAATATTTTTACGGCTTCACGAGTTTTGAGAGGAATTTCTCCTTCGTTTGATCCGTAATTTGAATAAGAAAGTATTGCTATACGTGGCTTAATATTAAACTGCTTTACAGATTTATTTACCAAAACAGTAATATCAACCAGTTCTTCGGTATTTGGATTAATGTTGATAGTGGTATCTGCAAAAAATACAGGGCCTTCTTTGGTAAGCATCATGTACATTCCAGCAACGCGGTTTACACCTGGCTCTGTTCCTATAATTTGTAAAGCTGGCTTTACGGTAGTGGCGTAATTTTTAGTTAAACCAGAAATCAATGCGTCAGCATCACCAAATTCTACCATAGAAGCACCAAAATAATTACGATCTCTCATAAATTTATGTGCTTCGTATGAGGTGATACCTCTTCTTTGGCGTTTTTCAAAAAAGTTTTGAGCAAACTTATCGCTCATTTCCAATTCCTCTAAAGGGTCTATTACCAGTACATCATCTAACTCTAATTCATTTTCTTTAATCAATTTGTTGATGATTGATTTCTTACCTAGTAAAATTGGAATAGCAATACCTTCTTCTTTTACAATTTGCGCAGCTTTTAAAATTTTATAATTATCAGCTTCAGCAAAAACAACTCTTTTTGGATTAGCTTTTGCTTTATTCGTGATGGTGCGCATAATTACATCATCCATTCCTAATCTCTTCTTCAGCTCATCGTTATATTTTTCCCAATCTTTTATAGGGTAACGAGCCACGCCAGAATCCATAGCTGCTTTAGCCACAGCTGGCGCTACCGTAGTAATTAATCTAAAATCAATGGGTTTTGGGATGATATAATCTTTCCCAAATTTCAAGTTTTTGGTGTTATAAGCCAAGTTTACTGCTTCTGGCACATGTTCTTTAGCTAAAGCGGCAATTGCTTTTACCGCAGCAATTTTCATTTCCTCATTAATTGCGGTAGAACGTACATCTAAAGCGCCTCTAAAAATATAAGGGAAACCTAAAACATTATTTACTTGGTTAGGATAATCAGAACGGCCGGTAGCCATAATAATATCTTTACGGGTTTTAACGGCTAATTCATATGCAATTTCTGGGTTGGGGTTGGCCATTGCAAAAACAATAGGATTTTTAGCCATTGTTTTTAACATATCAGCAGTAACCACATCAGCAGATGAAAGGCCAATAAAAACATCGGCATCTTTCATAGCATCAGCCAGAGTATGAATATTTCTTTTGGTTGCAAATTCTGCTTTGGTGCCGTCTAAATGCTCACGATCTGCTCTAATTACACCTGTACGGTCAATCATCACCACGTTTTCTCTTAAAGCACCTAAAGAAACGTATAATCTAGTACAAGAAATGGCCGCCGCACCAGCGCCATTTATCACAATTTTAACTTTATCCAGCTTCTTTTTTTGTATTTCGCAAGCATTAATTAAAGCTGCTGCTGATATAATTGCTGTACCATGTTGGTCATCATGCATCACCGGAATTTTCATTTCGGCTTTTAACCTGCGTTCAATCTCAAAACATTCTGGCGCCTTAATATCTTCTAAGTTAACACCTCCAAAAGTGGGCTCTAAAGCTTTTACGATTTTCACAAAATCGTCAACGTTTTTGGTGTCTAATTCTAAGTCAAAAACATCAATATCAGCAAAAATTTTAAACAAAATACCTTTACCTTCCATCACAGGTTTTCCTGCTTCGGGGCCAATATCACCTAAACCTAAAACAGCAGTTCCGTTACTAATTACAGCAACTAAATTGCCCTTAGCGGTATATTTATAAACATCTTCTACATTTTCTGCAATTTTTAAGCAAGGTTCTGCTACACCTGGCGAATAAGCCAAAGCCAAATCTCTTTGTGAATTTGTAGGCTTGGTAGATACTACTTGAATTTTACCCGGTCTGCCCTGAGAATGATAATCCAGTGCATCCTGTTTTTTATTGGTCTTACTCATGTTTTCGCTTAATCTTAACGGACAAAAATACAATTCTTATGTGGAGCAGGAAATAAAAATAGGAGTTTATAAATTATAAACAGAAAAATAGGGCTTGTATAGCCATGTTAGGCTAGTCTGGCTGTACATTTATACTTCTCGGCCTTTTTCACTTTACTTTAGCATCTATGATATGTTCAGGTTATGTTTTTGAAAGTTGGCTTATTAGTTATAATTCATCATTTCAAAATCATCATCAAAAATTTATAGGCTGACAAACTGTCATTTTTGCATAATGTTTACTAGTTTTGTAATCCAAATAAAAAATATGTTAACAGTTGATTTAGCTTCTAAAGAACACGATGAGTCCAGACAAGGAGAAGCATTAGTTCTAGATCATAAAACAAATACCATTCATCAGCGAAAGCTATATATAGAAAGTTATGGCTGTGCTATGAATTTTGCTGATAGTGAAATTGTGGCCTCTATTTTAAGTGACGATGGTTTTATTACCACGCCAGATTATAATGAAGCCGATGTAATTTTTATTAATACTTGCTCTATCAGAGAAAATGCCGAAACCCGGGTAAGAAACAGATTGAAACAATTTAAAGCCATTAAAAGGACCAATAAGGGTTTGGTAATTGGTGTTTTAGGTTGTATGGCTGAGCGTTTAAAGGCAAAATTTTTAGAAGAAGAACAATTGGTTGATGTGGTAGTTGGGCCAGATGCTTACCGAGATCTTCCAAATTTAATTCAGCAGGTGCAAGGTGGACAAAAGGCAATTAATGTACTACTTTCAAGAGAGGAAACTTATGCAGATGTGAGTCCGGTGAGGTTAAACTCCAACGGAATTAGCGCTTTTGTTTCTATAATGCGTGGTTGCGATAATATGTGCTCGTTTTGTGTGGTTCCTTTTACCAGAGGAAGAGAGCGTAGTAGAGATGCGGTTTCTATTGTAAATGAAGTACAAGAGTTATTTAATGAGGGATATAAGGAAGTTACGCTTTTAGGGCAAAATGTTGATTCTTATAAGTGGGTAAGTGAAGACGGAGAAGTGAAAGTGAATTTTGCTAAACTATTAGAAATGGTGGCATTGGTAAGTCCAGAAATTAGGGTGAGGTTTTCTACCTCGCATCCAAAAGATATTAATGATGAGGTTTTACATACCATTGCCAAATACGAGAATATTTGTAATCATGTGCATTTGCCAGTACAGTCTGGAAACTCCAGAGTTTTAGATTTAATGAACAGAACTTACACCAGAGTATGGTATTTAAACCGGATTGAAGCAATTTGGAATATCATTCCTGAATGCAGCATTTCTACCGATATTATTTCTGGTTTTTGTACTGAAACAGAAGAAGATCACCAAGAAACTTTAAGCATGATGGAGGTGGTGAAATACGCTTTTGCCTATATGTATTCTTATTCTGAAAGGCCAGGAACGCCAGCAGCTAAAAAATTAGCTGATGATGTACCCGAAGAAGAAAAACAGCGCAGATTAGCAGAAATTATTGCTTTGCAACAGCACCATAGTTTTTATCAGGCGCAAAAAAGAGTGGGCAAAATAGAAAAAGTACTGATTGAAGGATTTTCTAAAAAGTCTAAAAGTGATTTCTGCGGAAGAAGCGATAGAAATCATATGGTCATATTCCCGGTTCAAGGAGAGCACAAACCCGGAGATTATGTAAACGTTTTGGTAGAAAAAACTACCACAGCAACTTTGATAGGAAGAATAGTTTCTGTTTAGTAGCAAGATATTAGTATCAAGAATCAAGACTTGCCTGTAAGGTTATAGATTAATTTTTAAGAGCAAAATTATAAGGAAAAAGATTTAAGAAATCATCAGTAGAGTTTTTTGAAGCGTGTAGTTCTTGCTACTTGCTACTCATTACTTGCTACTTAATTCTCAAAATAAATGGACGTACAAGATATAAAACAACGCTTTGGTATTATCGGAGGCTCGCCTTTGTTAAGCAGAGCTATTGATATAGCAAGGCAAGTTGCTCCAACAGATATTACTGTTTTAATTACTGGTGAAAGCGGATCTGGGAAGGAAGTTTTTTCGCATATTATTCATCAACTGAGCGCCCGTAAACATGGTCCTTTTATCGCTGTAAACTGTGGCGCCATACCTGAGGGAACTATAGATTCTGAATTGTTTGGTCACGAGAAAGGATCTTTTACAGGAGCTCATGAAGCCAGAAAAGGTTATTTTGAAGTCGTAAACGGAGGGACAATTTTCTTAGACGAAGTAGGCGAATTGCCTTTGGGTACACAAGCCAGATTGTTGCGTGTATTAGAATCAGGAGAATACATTAGAGTAGGTTCTTCAAAAGTTCAAAAGACAGATGCAAGGGTAGTAGCCGCCACAAACGTAGACATGTTTGGGGCCGTACAAGCGGGAAAGTTTAGAGAAGATTTGTATTATCGTTTAAATACAGTTCCGCTAAAAATTCCACCATTAAGAGATCGCAAGGAAGATATTCATTTACTTTTTAGAAAATTTGTAGCTGATTTTTCTGATAAATATCGCTCTCCAAATGTAACTTTAGCAGACGATGCCGTACAGGTTTTAACAAATTATGGATGGC
This sequence comes from Pelobium sp., assembly GCA_044373805.1. Lineage (GTDB taxonomy): Bacteria > Bacteroidota > Bacteroidia > Sphingobacteriales > Sphingobacteriaceae > Pseudopedobacter. Next base: position 2,122 of record JBILPO010000003.1, on the reverse strand, counting down.
CAGGTAATGTGAGGCAATTGAAGAATATTGCTGAGCAAATTGCGGTTTTAGAAAGAGATCGACATATTACAGCGCATACGCTATTGTCTTACATTCCGCAAGATCAAACCAGTACTTTGCCTATGCGCTTAAATCAGCAGGGTAAAAAAGATGATTTTTCTGAAAGAGATATCCTTTATAAAGTATTGTTTGATATGAAAAAGGATATGGTGGAACTAAAAAAATTAGTGGTTGATATTATTCAGAACGGAGACAACGTTTCTAATTACGCAGCAAGCAATCCGCAGGTGATTAACTCTTTGTACCGTGATATTGAAATGCCTACCAATGAGTCAACGCTAACTATACAGCAGCCGGTAAATATTAACCGACAAGAAGATTATCATATCAGCCATCATGATGCTGAAGAAGTGGAAGAATCACTTTCTTTAATAGATAAAGAAGCAGATATGATTAAAAGAGCACTAAAAAAACATAAGGGAAAAAGAAAAGCTGCATCAGAAGAATTAGGAATTTCTGAGCGTACTTTATATAGAAAAATTAAAGAATTAAACCTGAGTTAAGGCAATGAACAAGAGAATAGCATTCTTATTTATATTACCGTTTTTGTTTTTGCAAACTGGATGTGGGGTTTATTCATTTACCGGAGGTTCAATATCTGCGGGAATGAAAACAGTTTCTGTGCCTTTGTTTGAAAACACAGCGCAATTGGTGGTTCCCAATTTAAGTCAATCTTTTACTGAGGCTTTAAAAGACAGGATTAGAACCCAAACTGGATTAAGCTTTTTAAGAGTAGATGGGGATGCAAATTTTGAAGGCCGAATTACAGATTACACTATTCAGCCAGTTGCTATACAAGGTAACCAGCAAGTTACGGCTGGTTTAACACGTTTAAGTATTACGGTACAAGTAAAATACACCAATAAAATAGAAGCTGATAAGGGTTTTGACCAGGCATTTACTCGTTTTATAGACTTTTCAACGCAGTCTGGATCTTTCTCCTCACAAGAGCAAACTTTAATAAAGAATGTCAATCAGCAATTAACAGAGGATATTTATAATAGAGCTTTTGCCAATTGGTAGGCTTTTGTTAACTTCACAGGTTTTAAAATAATAATAAGCAGCATTGAATTCAAATCAAACCGAGGCTAATAAATTTTGCACTTATCATTCAAATCCGAATGCGTTGAGCATTAGTGATTTGCCTTTAATGAAGGAATGGATAGAAAAATATCCTTATTGCCAAAGCTTACATTATTTGGCTTCTCGCACAGCAATAAATACCCAAGAATATCAGAATTTTCTAACAAAGGCAGCAGCTATTGCGCCATCAAGGGCCGTTTTACATACGGTTATTTATGAGCCAGAACAATTTTTTACAACGCTCAACACTATTGAAGAGGAAGAAAATCAAGATAAAACCACGCTTCAAATTAATCAGGATAATTCTGATAACCCCTTTGGGATAGATTTAAACCAGATCTACGGATCTGAATTTAAAGTCGAAACCACCGAGCTAGGAGTTGAAGCATTTACAGAAGCTTTAAAACCTGAAAATCAAGAAACTCTTTTGGTAGAAGACGATGTAGAAGTTGAAATATGGAATCTGGAGGAAGAACAAGTAATTGCCGAGGATTTAAATTTAGATAGCGAAGTTGTTTCAGAGAATTTAGGAAAGCAAACAAAGCTAGAGATAGTTGACGAGGAAGAAGAGTTTGAAATAGCCCTTAAAGGCGAAGAACAAATAGCGTTGTTTCAGGAGACTGAAATAGTTGAAAACATTGGATCTAAGATTACCGAAGAAGTAGAGCTGGTTGTTGAAGAAGAAATAGTAGAAAATCAGGAAATAGAATCAGTTGAGAATATAGAGGAGGAAGCAGAGGTTACAGAAGCGTTTGAATCAGTTGTTGAAGAGCAAAAAACAGAAGAAGATAAGGAAATTGAGGTTGCCGAAGATTTTGACCTAGTTATTGAAGAGGAAGAAATAGTAATAGACAAAGAAAAGGAGCAATTTGAGAAAGAATTAGTAGTTTCTTTTTCTACAACCGAACCGATTGAAAAAGATGAATTGCAACTTGATCATCCTGTTCAAGCTGATTTTTTTGCTTTAAATCGTAAAGAA
>JBILPO010000125.1:0-6025 GCA_044373805.1 Pelobium sp. | reverse complement strand
TGAAGAACAAATGCACCTTGCAGTTTCAGAAGCTATTTCTGCTTTTGGCGATGGATCTGTTTTTATTGAAAGATATGTTACCTCTCCACGCCACATAGAAATTCAGGTTTTAGGAGATAATCATGGTAATATTGTGCATCTTTTTGAAAGAGAATGTTCGGTACAACGCAGGCACCAAAAAGTGATAGAAGAAGCTCCCTCCTCTGTTTTAACAGAAGAAATTAGAGCTAAAATGGGCAAATGTGCGGTTGATGTAGCCCGTTCTGTTAATTATACCGGAGCAGGTACCGTTGAGTTTATTTTAGATGAAAATCTTGATTTTTTCTTCTTGGAGATGAATACCCGTTTGCAAGTAGAACATCCGGTTACAGAATTAATTACCGGAATTGACTTGGTAAAAGAACAAATAAAAATTGCCAGAGGCGAAGCCATTAGCTTTAAACAAGAAGATTTAAAAATTAATGGACATGCCATTGAATTAAGGGTTTATGCCGAAGATCCTAAAAACAATTTTTTACCAGACATAGGCACTTTACAAACCTATAAAACGCCAAAAGGAAACGGCGTACGTGTGGATGATGGTTTTGAACAAGGGATGGAAATTCCTATTTACTACGACCCCATGATTGCAAAGCTCATTACATTTGGAAAAGATAGGGTAGAAGCTACCCAAAGAATGGTAAGAGCAATAGATGAATATGAAATTACCGGCATAGAAACCACCTTAGCTTTTGGTAAATTTGTGATGCAACATGAGGCTTTTACATCTGGTAAATTTGATACACATTTTGTAGGAAAATATTTTACTCCAGAAGTTTTAAATACCCAAAACGAAGACGAAGCCATTATTGCTGCAATTTTAGCTACCCATATTTTAGAAAACAAGGCAAACAAAAGTAACAGCCCAACCGTTCAAAAAGAAGCTTCTAATTGGAAGAAAAACAGAAAATCATACCATTAAATTCTAATCGTTTTGTTTACAGGAATTATAGAAACCTTGGGCACAGTTACCCAACTAAAAAGAGAGCAAAGTAATTTACATATCACCATTCAATCTGCCATTTCTAAAGAATTAAAAATAGATCAATCTGTGGCACATAATGGCGTTTGTTTAACCGTGGTAGCTATTGCCGATGATTCTCATACCGTAACTGCAATTGATGAAACCCTGCAAAAATCTAATATTGGCGATTTTAAATTGGGCGATTTAGTGAATTTAGAAAGATGCATGCAAATGAATGGCCGCTTAGATGGTCACATTGTGCAAGGCCACGTAGACCAAACTGCCATTTGTATAAATTTGCAAGAAAATGATGGTAGCTGGGTTTATACTTTTGAATATGATGCCGCTAACGGAAATGTAACCGTAGAAAAAGGCTCTGTTTGTGTAAACGGAATAAGTTTAACAGTAGTGAATTCAAAAGATAACTCATTTTCTGTCGCTATTATACCTTACACTTATGAGCATACCAATTTGCAACAAGTAAAAGTGGGTGCTAAAGTGAATTTAGAGTTTGACATAATTGGGAAGTATGTGGCCAAAATGATGGGCAAAGCATCTTATTAATTCCATTATTTGGGTGTTACCCTGTGGGTCAGGCTTTTTGTTGCAATCTTTTTGTGAAAAACAATAAGGATTTCCAATCAATCCTTAACACAAAACTCTTGTTCCTTATTATTTCTTTGCATATTGAAATTTATATAGAACAACAGTACTCTGTGAAAACAACAATTTAAAATGGCAGGTAACGTTTTGCGGCTTGGCGTTCGGGCGGGAAATCGTAGCACAAAAGTTGGTTTTATTACTGATATTCAATTAAAAAACTACCATTGAATTTTGCACTTCAGCCCACCTGAAGCAAAACCCATGTTATGTGCCGTTTTTTGTCAAATTATAGTGCAATTATTTTATCTGCTTCTCTTATACCACTTAAATATGCTCCGTGTACAGTCCCTCGATACTCTCTTTCAGTATGCTCCCCCGCAAAAAATAATTTGTTATTTATTTCTGTAGCCATTGTGTCGAAATCGGTACTTCTAGTTCCATTTGTTGCAAAAGAATAAGCACCGAAAGTATTGATGTTTTGCCCCCATTTTGTTCGTAACATATTTGTCGGATTGGGTATGCTATTTCCATAAATGGTTTTCAGTTGCGCCATCACTTCACTAATTATTTGTGCATCGGTCATAGTTTCGGTAACAGTTGCGTAATCGCCAAAAGCAAATGTCATTAAGCCGTTGGTTGTTGGTAAAAACTTCAACATATTCATTAAATAATTGAACTTGCCTTTTGTTTCTGGCGTATATCCGATGTATTGTATATTATTGTCCCAAAACGGTGTGCCCCAAATAAATAAAAACTTGTTTACATTGCCCATTTGGATGTTTTGAATAGCGGATAATTTTGTTGCTGGCAAACTTGGTTTAAAGGCAATGCTATTGTTTTTCAAAACTCCCAATGGCACACTAACAATTATATAATCTGCTTCAATTGAATTTCCGTTTACTTTCACCAATGATTTTGTTTCATTATAATTTATTTCTGTAACTCTACTGTTCAATCTAATATCCAAACCTTGACCTAATAAATTTGCCACATTATCGTAGCCATTGATAACAATTACATCTTTTCCCGAAAAGGCTTCATCATCATAAAAATGTTTTGAAGATAATTTTGAAATATCGCCACCTGTATCAAATTCCAAATAAGCAGAAAGCATATATTTCCAAAGTCTATTATTAGCTTGTGTAGGATATAATGAGTTAAAAATAGTTTGAAAACTCTGCGTTTGTGTTCCTGCACTTCTTACTGCATTTAATGCATTTTCAAATTGGGTATATTGGCTATCAAGAAAAGTGTCGGAATAAGCCGTTCCGTTGTTGTCAAAAACCTCCAAATTATTATCGTCTGTCAAGTAGGTATTTGCACCTGCTCGAGAAGCTAAATTTGTGATTGGATTTCCATTTGGTCCGTGTATCCAACTAGCACCTTCGTCAAAAGCAATTCCCAAACTTCTGTCTGTCCTAAGTCGTCCCCCAATTTTTTCTTGGGCTTCTAATACAATTACACTAAAGCCTTTATCTTTTAATTTTTTTGCGGCTGCAAGTCCTGATATTCCTGCCCCAATTATAAGGACGGTTTTCCCATTGGGATTTGTAATGTCGTCATCTTTACTGCAAGAAGCCAATAAATTGGGGGTGAGTAATACCAGTGGGATGGTTTTTAAAGTGTCTAAAACAAATTTTCGTCTATTCATAAAATTTTATTACAAAATTGTCAACTAGGTTTATTGATATTGTTGTTCTAAAATGTCACATAACTTATATATATGTTTACTAAAAGTAACATTAGTCAGCATATTTGTGTTGTATAACGTTACCTTTTCTTATTTTATCTTTCAACCTAATAATTTTTATAAATCATCAAAAGGGCTTCTTATATTTTGTAAACTAGTTGTACATACTTAGGCTTATGCCTAATATTTTGACCTAATATTTATTGTATATTAGCTGGCCACTTCATTAATAGTAGGTAAGTTTTTCTATCCCAAGTTAAGTTTTATTTGATTAGCAGCAAGAACCTCTGTTAAATAAACCCGACAGCAACGGCATCCTTTTTTGTGTTTCGGCAAAAAAGATAGAGTGTATGGCGGGACTATGGGAGCTTATAAATCACGGCTTTTGCTTTTCTAAAAACTCATTTCTCACAAAGAAATCTTAACCAAATTAAAAATCCCTATTTTTGCGGCTGATATGGCCACTTTAGATAAATTGAAACTGAGTAAGCAATTGCTTGCAGCGATGACTGGGAACGGATATTTGAGTCCGAAAGAGATACAAGGAAAGCTTTTTCCGAGGATTCATGGAGGGCAAGATTTGGTGGCTATTGGTCCGGATGGTTGCGGAAAAACAACAACTTGCGTACTGGCAGCTTTAAATAAAATTCAGTATACCGAAGAAATTGCACCTCGCATTTTGTATTTGGTACCTGATACAGAGACTGGCGAAGCTGTTTTAGATCAATTTCATTTATTAAACAGAAACCGTGATTTAAGAATTTTTGGACTTTTTGCTGGGGGTTCTAGTTTAGATACCCAAGTTTTAGAAGTAACGGATGGGGTAGATATTATTGTGGCTACGCCTGATAGAGCCAGAGCACTTTATTTAAAATTAGGTTTAAACCTCAATAAAATCCTGCTTTTTATTGTGGATGATGCCGATTTAATTATTAAAAACGGCTTACAATTACCAACGGTAGAATTGGCCAGAGGAATAAAAAAATCGCAATTTTTAGTATGTTCATCTGTAATGCATGAGCGGTTAGAGAAATTATACTCCAATTTTATATCTCTTCCAAATATTATTGAAGTAGATGACTTGGGTGATAATCAACTTAACACAGTTGATCAATTACTTTACCAAGTGCCAAATTTTAGTACAAAATTGTATCTGTTAGAAATGCTTTTGGCTGATAAAGAGGTTTTTGATAAAGTGGTGGTGTTTGTAAATTCAAGATTTACTGCCGAAACGGTTTATAAAAATTTAGCTAAAGATTTTAACGATGAGGTAGCTGTTTTTAGGGCAAGTGAAATTGCAGATCAAGTAGTGAATTCACTTTCCGATTTTAGACTGACTCCAAAATTGAGGATTTTAATTATTGCTAATGAAGATGTTTCTGATGTGAACGTTTCTGAATTTCCTTGTATCATGCATTTTGATATCCCTGAAGATGAAATGGCTTATACGCAAAGGGTTTTATTTAGAGAAAATACTTTAGCAGACCAATTGGCCTTAACTTTTTGTACAGATCTGGAGTTAACTACGGTAAGAAGATTAGAACAAATTCAAGGCAAAAAAATGCAGGTGATGGATTTACCTGAAGAATTGTTTATTGTAAAGGAAAACGATAAAGGAAAATCAACTGAAAAAGATTCTTCTTTTGATGCTGGGGAGGCTATGAAGATTAGAAAACGTAACTAATCTTCTATTTTTTTAGTGGCCACGTCTTTTATCATTTTATCTAATTGGCTAACACTAGTTTTTATTTTTTGATAAATATCTAGTTTTTCCTCTTCGGTGTCTACTACCCCTAATAAATCTGTTAATCCAACAATATTAGCAATAGGTAACCTAATAATATGCGACTGTGTAAAAGCAAAGTCTTTGATAAGGTTGCTTTGCTTATCTATGGTTTCTTTGGATAGCTTTTTTTCTGTTATGTCTTGAATGATGCCTTTAACACAAATAATTGCGTCATTTAGATAAACAGGTTGGCCGGCTACCCGCACCCATTTTTTTGTTTTGTTTGCAGATATGAATTTAAGCTCTAAGTCAAAAAACACCCCTTCATTTTTAGCTTTAATAATGGCACATAAAATGGTTTTTCTATAATCACTTTGAAAAAAATATAACTCATTTTTTATTCCGGGTTGATAATCTTCTTCAACCTCATGTATTTTATAAACTTCTTTTGTCCAGGTAGATTTAAGGCTTTTAAAATCTATTTCCCATCCTCCTAACTTAGCAATGTGTGTAGTTTGTTCTAATAATTCTTTTTGTTCTTCTAACTGTGTAAAATGGTTTTTTCTTTCAGTAATATCTTTAATAATACTCCAAACAAACATTTTCTTAGTTTGGTCAAAAAATATTTTAGGATTAATTGATATAGGTATCAGCTTACCTTTAGCAGTAATAAATTCTTTTTCATAAGAATAAATTTTCTGGTTATTAATTAATAGATCTATAAAAGCTTTATCCGTTTCTAAATAGCTATCAGGTGTAAATTCAGAAAGGTTGTATTGTTTAATAATATTTTTAGAAACCTCCACCATCGCACAAAAAACCTCATTGGCATCGTAAATTGTTCCGTCAGGCGTATGTAGAACTACAGCTAAGCTAGAAGTTTCAAATAAGCTTTGATACTTAGTCTCGGTGGCATCAATTTTTTTAATAGCTAATTTAAGTAAGTTGAGTTGGTTAATTTTCTCAGAAATATCCATCCCAAAACAAATTATCTCTTTAGCTT
>JBILPO010000123.1:0-6144 GCA_044373805.1 Pelobium sp. | reverse complement strand
GATGAAGTTGTGAAAAGTCCGGGTATTCCAGATAAAGCACCCATCATCAAAAAATTGAAAGAAAAAGGGATTTCTATAATTTCTGAGATTGAATTTGCTGGGAGATATTCTAACGCAAAAATGATTTGTATTACAGGTTCTAATGGCAAATCTACCACCACCTTGTTAACCTATCATATTCTTAAAAATGCAGGATTAAATGTGGGTTTAGGGGGTAATATTGGAAAAAGTTTTGCTAAGCAAGTTGCTTTAGAATCGTTTGAATATTATGTTTTAGAGATCAGCAGCTTCATGTTAGATAACATGTACAAGTTTAAGGCGCATGTGGCCGTATTGCTCAATATTACTCCAGATCATTTAGATAGATATGATTACCAAATGGCAAATTATGTAGCATCTAAATTTAGAATCACACAAAATTTAACACCACAAGACCATTTCATTTATTGCGATGATGATATAGAAATAGCTAATTTTTTGGCTTCTGCCGATGTAAAAGCACAGCGTCATCCTTTTTCGATAATGCATAAAACTTTAAATGGAGCATGTCTTCAGCAAAATAACCTTACCATTCAACTTACTAATTCAGATCAATTCGATATGTCAATTCAAGATTTAGCACTTCAGGGAAAGCACAATGTGCACAATTCTATGGCTTCTGGTATAACAGCCAAAGTTCTGGAGATTAGAAATGAAACCATCCGCGAAAGCATGGGTAATTTCAAAAATATCGAACACAGATTAGAACATGTGGCTAATATTTCTGGAATCAGCTTTATCAATGATTCTAAAGCGACCAATGTAAACTCTACTTGGTATGCTTTAGAAAGTATAAATACTGATATAGTTTTAATTATGGGAGGCGTTGATAAAGGGAATGATTATAACATGCTTTTAGATTTAGTAAGAAGCAAGGTAAAAGCCATTGTATGTTTAGGTAAAGATAATAAAGCTATCCATGATGCTTTTGAAGATGAAGTGGAAGTGATTGTCAATACATTCTCTGCCCGCGAGGCGGTAGAAGTAGCTTATCATTTGGCTAAAAAAGGTAATACTGTTTTACTTTCTCCAGCTTGTGCAAGTTTTGATTTGTTTAAAAGCTATGAAGATCGTGGAAACCAGTTTAAAGCAGCAGTAAAAGAATTATAGTATGATTAAAAGAATACTTAACCAAACCAAAGGCGACAGGTGGATTTGGCTAATCATTATCTTGCTTTCACTAATATCTGTTTTGGCAGTGTATAGTGCTACCGGAACATTAGCCTATAAACGAGGCGTAGGTTCTGAGTCTTTAATGTTTAAGCATTTGATTTTTATTGTATTTGGTTTTGTACTTATTTACTTTGCACATCTTTTAAATTATCGTTATTACGCAGGTATTTCAAAGGTTTTAATGGTAATTACCATTCCGCTCTTATTGTACACCTTACTTTTTGGGAGCAATGTAAACGATGCCAGTAGATGGATTGCAATACCCGGAACAGGTTTGACTTTTCAAACTTCTGATTTGGCGAAATTGGCTTTAATTACCTTTTTAGCAAGAACACTTACTAAAAAGCAAGAAAATATAAAGGATGTAAAAACATCTTTTATTCCCATCATGGGTTCAGTTTGTTTAGTGTTCATTCTTATTGGTTTAGCCAATTTATCTACCGCAATAATGCTTTTTGGCGTTAGTATATTAATTCTATTGATTGGAAGAATCAGCATTAAGCAAATAGCTATTGTATGCGTAGGCGGGGCAGCGCTGTTAACTATATTGATATTGTTTGGACCTAGAAGAGAGACTTACAAATCTCGTATCAAGGCTTATTTTAATCCAGAAATGCAACATTCTGATAAAACTTTTCAGCAAGACCAATCAAAAATTGCTATTGCATCAGGAGGCATCATGGGTAAAGGTCCTGGCAACAGTACGCAAAGGAATTATCTTCCGCACCCTTATTCAGACTTTATTTATGCCATTATTGTTGAGGAGTATGGTATGGTTGGTGGTATTGCCGTAGTAATACTCTATATGCTGTTGATGTATAGAATCACAAAAATTGTTACTCAAGCCCCAAAAGCTTTTGGGGCATTATTGGCAGCGGGGTTAGGTTTTAGTTTAACCATACAAGCATTAGCCAACATGGCTGTTGCAGTAAATCTACTACCGGTTACTGGAGTGCCACTGCCATTGGTGAGTATGGGTGGTACATCCATTCTATTTACCAGCGTAGCTTTTGGTATTATCCTTTCGGTAAGTAAAGACGTGGAAGAATACAAATTAGAAAATAAGGGCAGTAAAGCCGAAAAAGTAATTGTTGGAGAAATACCGGCATTAGCTTAGATAAATACCAAGTATCAAGATATAAGTATCAAGATACCTGTAATAAGATGAATAATAAAAGAGTAAGAAAGCAGGTAGTCTAAATACTAGCTACTCACTACTCAATACTAAAGAAAATGGCAAAAAGAATAATTATTAGTGGAGGCGGTACCGGAGGACATATCTTCCCGGCAATAGCTATAGCTAATGCCTTGAAGAAAATTGATGCCAAAACTGAGATATTGTTTGTGGGGGCTAAAGGCAAAATGGAAATGGAAAAAGTGCCTGCGGCTGGTTATTCAATTATTGGGTTAGATATTCAAGGTCTTCAAAGATCCTCTATCACCAAAAACTTGCTATTGCCTCTTAAAATTATTAAAAGTGTGATGAAGTCTTTAAAAATCATCAAAAATTTTAAACCAGATGCAGTAGTTGGGGTAGGCGGTTATGCCTCAGGCCCTTTGTTGTTTGCCGCATCTTTAAAAAATATTCCATACCTCATTCAAGAGCAAAATTCTTATGCAGGGATGACCAATAAATATTTAGCAAAAAATGCAAAGAAAGTTTGCGTGGCTTTTGATGACATGTCTACCTTTTTTCCTGCTGATAAAATTGTTAAAACGGGTAATCCTGTAAGAAGAGAGTCGGTTAATATTGAAGGCAAGCTAGGTGAAGCCGCTTCATTTTTTGATTTAGAAACCACTAAAAAAACCATTTTGGTGATTGGTGGAAGTTTAGGTGCTGGCACTTTGAATACCAGTATGATGGCCGGCTTAACTCAATTACAAGAAGCCGGAATACAAGTGATTTGGCAAACAGGGAAATATTACTACAATGGGGTAATGGAGAAATTTGGTAACCAGCCTAAAGATTCGGGAATTAGAATTTATGAGTTTTTAAACAGAATGGATTTGGCTTATGCTATGGCTGACGTTATTATCTCTAGAGCGGGAGCCGGAACTATTTCTGAGCTTTGTTTAATTAAAAAACCTGTTTTGTTAGTGCCATCGCCAAATGTGGTGGATGATCATCAAACAAAAAATGCCCACGCCTTAATTAATAAGGAAGCAGCAATTTTAATCTCAGATAAACATGCAGAATCTGAGTTGATAGATCAAACTTTGAAATTACTGGCCAATGAAGAGCAAATGAAATTAATTTCAGAACGAATTGGCGCTTTAGGATTGCCTCATGCCGATGAGCAGATTGCTCATGAGATATTAAAAATTGCGATATAATGATAGCACTGGCAGACATAAAAAGAGTTTACTTAATCGGTATAGGTGGTATCGGGATGAGTGGTCTTGCCCGATATTTCCATCATCAAGGTTTATTAGTTTGTGGCTATGATAAAACAGCAACACCTTTAACTCAGGCCATGGCTAACGAAGGAATTTGTATGCTTTATGAAGATGAAGCCAGTTTAATTCCCTTGTCTTTTCAAGCAAAAGATGAAGATACTTTATTGATTTATACGCCTGCTATTCCTAAAGACAGCAAAATTTTAAATTATTTTTTAAACAAAGCTTTTAAGCTGTACAAAAGATCAGAGGTTTTAGGGATTATTTCAAAAGGGATGTTTTGCATCGCGGTAGCTGGCACACACGGTAAAACCACCACTAGTTCTTTAATAGCGCATTTGCTTAAAGAAGGAGGTATAGATTGTTCGGCTTTTTTAGGAGGGATAAGTTCCAATTATCAAACTAATGTTCTGTTTGGTAAAAGTGAGGTAATGGTGGTAGAGGCTGATGAATATGACCGTTCATTTTTAACCCTTCATCCAAATATTGCCGTAATTACTTCTATGGATGCAGATCATTTAGATATTTACGGAGAGGAAAAAGAGTTGCATGAATCTTTTAGATTATTTGCGAAACAGGTTAAACCTGATGGAACGCTGATTAGAAAAGTCAATTTACCTTTAACGGAAGGTAAAACTTATGGAATTAATCAATCAGAAGCACAAGCAGAAGGATTTAACATTAAAATAGAAAATCAAAATTTCGTTTTCGATTTTAGAAATGAAGACTTGAAAATGGAGGCGTTGGTTTTAGGTTTGCCAGGTCAACACAATATAGAAAATGCAGTAGCCGCAATTGAGGTGGCATTGGCTTTAAAAATTAGTCCAGAAGATATCAGAAAAGGATTAGCTTCTTTTTTAGGAGTGAAAAGACGTTTTGAGTACGTGATTAAAGATAAGTCTCGCATTTTTATTGATGATTATGCACATCATCCAGAAGAATTAAAAGCTTGTTTTAAAGCGGTAAGATCTTTATATCCTGAGCATCAATTAACGGTTGTTTTTCAACCCCATTTGTTTAGTAGAACCAGAGATTTTGCTGCCGATTTTATATCGGTATTAAACTCGGTTGATGAATTGCTTTTATTGGAAATTTATCCTGCTAGAGAATTGCCAATAGCTGGTGTAAATAGCCAAATGCTGGCGAGTCAAATGGATGTTGATAAAGTTAGGGTTTGTGGAAAAGAAGAAGCATTACAGATTATCAGAATGGAAAAACCTGCTTTACTTTTGACCGTAGGTGCAGGAGATATAGATACTTTAATTCAACCTTTAAAAAATATTTTACAAAATGCTTAAAAGAATAAACTGGAGGGCGGTTTTAATTGGGTTTGCTTGGGTGGTTAGCCTAAGTAGCATAATCGTACTCATGAGTTTTATCGAAATTAAAAAGTCAGAGCGTACTTGTGAAAAAGTACAGGTTATTTTGCCCGGAAATCAATTTTTTATAGAAAGAGCAGAAGTAGATCAAATTTTAACCTATAAAAACGGTTTGTTGGTAGGCAGAAGATTAAGTGGTATTAATATACAAGATTTAGAAAACAAGTTAAAAGCAAATCCATTTATAGAATACGCCAAGGTTTATATAGATATGAATGGTGTGTTACATGCAGATATTAAACAAAGAGTGCCTGTTTTAAGGATTTTTAACCTATCTGGACAAGATTTTTATGTAGATCAAAACGGCTTAAAAATTCCTTTGTCAGATCATTTTACTGCAAGGGTTTTAGCCGCAAACGGCGCTATTTTAGAAGATTTTAACGGCAATGTAGATACTTTAAAAACGCAATTGGGTAAAGATTTATTCAACACTGCCAAATATATCGCATCAGATTCTTTATGGAATGAGCAAATTGTGCAGGTTTTTGTGAATAACAATAATGACATAGAATTGGTACCACGAGTGGGGAATCAGAAAATTATATTAGGTAATGCCATAGATATGAAAGAAAAGTTTAGAAACCTTTTACTTTTTTATAAAACCGCATTGCCAAAAGTAGGTTGGGATACTTACAGCACCATCAACCTAAAATTTAAAGGACAAATTGTTTGCGAGCGTAGAGATTCTACTTTGTTAAAGAATGTAGCGACCAACAAAAATATTTTAGACAGTACAAAAACACCATCAATAGCAACACAGGATTCAATAAAAAATATACTTTAAACATGGAAAAAGGTATCACTAAACAATTAAAAAGCTCACCTATTGTAGTCGGTTTAGATATCGGAACTACAAAAATTTGTGTGATCATTGGTAGAAGAAATGATCATGGAAAAATTGAGGTTTTAGGTCTCGGTAAAGCAGAGTCTGCAGGGGTAACTCGTGGCGTTGTATCCAATATTGCCAAAACAGTAAAAGGCATTTTACAGGCAGTAGAAGAAGGGAGCTCGCAATCTAACGTAGATGTAAAAATAGTAAATGTGGGTATTGCTGGTCAGCATATTAAAAGTTTACAACATCGCGGAATTTTTACGCGTAAAGATTTAAGTAATGAGATCTCTAGAAACGACATTGATCGTAATTGACGACATGTTT
>JBILPO010000122.1:0-6165 GCA_044373805.1 Pelobium sp. | reverse complement strand
AGGCTCCGCTTAAAAATTTAGCAAACTCTGATTTTTGCGCATCAGTTAAAGTTAATTTTGCAGGAACGGTAGTTAAGCCATGATCTGAGATAGAACATCCGTGAGCCGCAAAAAACTCTATCCTGTTTCTTAAAGCAGCAATTAAAGACTCTACATCTTTAATTTCTACGCCAGATGCCGTAGATAGTTTTGCAATGTATGCTCTGTAAGTAGCAGCATCACCAATGATCAAAGATTTATCCGGACGGAATGAAGGTTTTACTTTGATCTCAAAATTTTGATCAATTAAAGCTTTATGGTATGTTAAACTATCAGTAGGATCATCTGTGGTACCTACCATTTTAACGTTAAATTGCTTTAACAAACCTTGTGTAGAGAAATTATCTTGAGCTAATAATTGGTTGCTATGCTGATAAATTTCTTTTGCAGAACTTTCATTTAAAAAAGAATTTACCCCAAATGGATTTTTAAGCTCCATGTGTGTCCAATGAAATAAAGGGTTTCTGATGGTAGCAGGAACTACTTTTGCCCAAGCATTAAATTTCTCTTCATCACTTGCATCACCGGTAATAAAACGTTCGTTTACGGCTAGTGTACGCATGGCTCTCCATTTGTAATGATCGCCTTTTAACCAAATTTCGGTGATGTTTTTGAATTTTTTATTCTCGGCAATTTCTTGCGGAGGCAAATGATTATGATAATCTATAATAGGCATATCTTTAGCATAATCATGGTAAAGAATTTTAGCTTTTTCTGAGTAGAGTAAAAAATCTTCTGGAATTACTGATCCGTTTTTCATTGTACTAATTTTGCTGATATTTTCTAAAATATCGATTTTAAGAATTTTAAATATTTTTTTATAACGAAACTCCTCTTTTCCAAGGAATAAAATCATCTTGAATGTGTTTTACTGCCGCTACTTCAATTTCTCCACTGGCTACTTTTATAAGATAGTCTAAAATTCTTTCTCCAGCTTGGTAAATTGTTTCTTCGCCATCAATGATGCTTCCGGTATTTACATCCATAATATCACTCATTTTATTAAAGAGGGTAGTATTACTGGCAATTTTAACTACCGGGGTTATTGGATTACCCGTTGGGGTACCTAAACCGGTAGTAAACAACACTAAATTTGCTCCAGAGCCAACTTCAGCCGTAGTAGACTCTACATCATTACCTGGGGTACAAAGTAAGTTTAAACCGGGTTTAGTGACTTTTTCTGGATAATCTAAAATAGCAACAACTGGAGAAGTTCCTCCTTTTTTTGCTGCTCCGGCAGACTTAATGGCATCGGTAATTAAACCGTCTTTGATATTCCCCGGTGAAGGATTCATATCAAATCCAGAACCTGCTTCTACCGCTCTTTGGTTATAAGTTTTCATTAATGATGAAAAACGAGTGGCTTCTTCTGCTGTCACACATCTATCGCTTAAGTTTTGTTCTACACCGCAAAGCTCTGGGAATTCGGCAAGGATCACTTTACCACCTAAAGCCACTAATAAATCTGAAGTATATCCAATTGCTGGATTTGCTGAAATGCCTGAAAAACCATCAGAACCACCACATTCTAAACCAATGGTGATTTCACTTAGCGGAGCTGGTTTTCTAGTATTTTGATTGGCTTGCATTAAGCCCGCAAAAGTTTGTTTTATGGCTGCGGCTAACAAATCTGCTTCGGTACCTACTTTTTGTTGATCTAAAATATAAAGCGGTTTATTAAAATTAGGGTCTCTTTTTTTAATTTCTGATTCTAAAATAGGCACTTGCGCATTTTGACAACCTAAGCTTAAAACTGTTGCACCAGCCACATTTGGGTGAGTAATATAACCAGCTAATAAGCCACAAAGGGTTTCAGCATCTTGTCTTATTCCGCCACAACCACCATCGTGGTTTAAAAATTTAATGCCATCTACATTAGGGAAAAGTCTTTTACTTTTCTCTGCTTGCTCTTCAATAAAAATATCAGCGTTTATGATGGTTTCTATATCGGCACCAGCCTGATACAAATCAATTAATTTTGCAGCTTGATTTTGATATGCTTTTTTACGTCCATAACCTAAAGGCGTAACCAAGGCTTCTTGTAAAACCTCTAAATTTCTATTTTCGCAAAATACCATTGGAATCACCAACCAATAATTTGCAGTCCCAACGCTTCCATCTGGACGATGAAAACCATTGAAGGTAGCATTTTGCCATTTACTCACATCGGGTTTATCCCAAGCTAAATTTCTTTCGCCTACTTCAAAAGAATTGGCTGCATGTTTAATATTTGCAGTGGTAATTAGGTTTCCAGCCTTTAAATCAATTTGCGCTTTGCCTACTAAAACACCATACATGATAATTTCTTGGCCTAGCTTTAAATCTGAGGTTACAAATTTATGCTTAGCTTTTACATCATCTAAAAGAGTGATTTTTTCATCATGATAAATGATGATTTCGCCTTTAAAAAGATCTGTTAATGCAACCAGTAAATTGTCTTTTGGATGAACTTTTAATACTCTTTCCATGTATGTTAAGATTGGACTTTTGCCATTTCATTTTTAACCAATTCTTTAATCGCAGCCTGACTATCCATTTTACTTAAGTACTGATTTACTGCTTTACTAAAGCCCGGAATAGTGGTTAATTTATCGCCCCAAAGAAGAGTGTCATTTAAAACGGCATCTACAATTTTATCTTGCGAATTTTTACTCCATAAATCAGCTAAATGGTCTGCTTTGGTATCATTAATAAGGTATTTTTCTCCTTCAAAAGAGCCAAAAACATCCAATCCTTTTTGACTTTCGGGCTTCATAAATCTGATGTAAGCCGCAAAACCTAAAGCCATTAAATTTGGCGCAGTTTTGAATACTTCTTGGTATTGAAGCAAAACGGGCACTACTCTCATTTTAAGTTTTGAAGTGAAATTTGCCGTAATACTTAACCATTGGTGGTTGATATGTGGATTACGAAAACGATCTAAAACCTTGTAAGAGAAATCATCTGTTTGTTCTTTTGTTACCTTATAAGGAATTGCCGGAGCAATTTCATTCCTCATTAAATTTGAAATAAAATCTGCTGTTGAATCATCGTCCATTGCAGATTTTACGTTATCAAAACCTGATAAATAGGCTAATCCGCAACTTAATGTGTGGGTGCCATTTAGTAAACGAAGCTTTAATTCGCGGTGTAAATTAATATCAGGAGTAATCACTACGCCTTTATCTGCTTTAGCAAAACCGAGCTTTTCGCTTATTTTTCTATCGCCTTCTATCGCCCAAAGTCTGTAAACTTCTGAAGAAATCAACAAATTATCTTTATAACCTAATTCGTTTTGAAGATTGGTAATTTGCTCTGCATCTGGTTTGCCGGGTACAATACAATCAACCAAAGAATTACAAAAAGAGTTGTGATTCTTTATCCAAGCTATAAATCCGTTTGGAAGGTTATTTCTTTTAGCCAACATAATCACAATTTCTTCTAGCTTGGTTCCATTATCAACAATTAATTCTGTTGGAACAATTACTAAACCTTTGTCTTTTGCACCGTTAAATTTCTTATATCGGTGAAGCAATAAAGCCAAAAGTTTACCTGGAAAAGAAAGCGGTGGATTTGAATAAACATCGTCTTCTACCAGTTGAATTCCAACTTCTGTAGTATTGCTAATTATAATTTCTAAAGACTCACCGGCAGCTAATTCTAAGATTTGATCCCATTGTTTGCCCGCGGTTAATACCCTGCTAATGGCTGATGAAATAATATTTTGTTCAATAGTTTCGCCGTTTTCGATCCCTTTTATGCATAGAGTATATAGCGAATCTTGCTCATCAAAATCATTGGTAGAACCTTGGTCGGTTGATTTTACAACTACAATTCTACCATTAAAAACACCCTGTCTGTTTGCCTTATCAATAAAATAATCTGGTAAGCCTCTTAATAAAACGCCTGTCCCAAATTGCAAAACTTTTTCTGGCAAACTAAAATTGGCATATTCCGGAACGGTTACTTTATCTCTATTGAAAGTGTGTATGTTTAATTTATTTAAAATCATTTTCTTAATTATTTTTTTGGGACTTGCTTTAAAAGCCATTCCATTAATTCTTTACTGGCAGTTAAATTTTGAAAGTTATTAGGAAGCTTTCTACCGTCTACATACTCATTATATAACCAAGGATCGCCAACTGCAAACACAGTTCCTTTGCCTAATTTTGAAATAGCCATTGCTACATCTCCTTTATGAGCTACCACAGATTGGGCAGGTGCGGTTAAATTTAAAGTGCTTATTTCTTTTAAATAAGTATTAGGCCCTGATGGGAAAACGATATTTCCTTTTGGGATACTAATCATTCCCATTTCATATTGGTTACCAGTTACAGGGTTTTTTAATTCTTTTTTAAACTCGATACCAAAAACTTTTGCCAATCCGTTAAAACGATCTAATTCTGCATTGGTAGAGTCATTAGCCATCAATAATAAAACACCGCCATTTTTTACCCAATTGGTAATATTTGTAATGGACGTAGGATCCATAAAGTTTGGCTTTTCTGTTTCCTTTTTGGTATCAGGATCTACAATGATATAAACATCGGCTTTGCCTAAATTTGAAAGTGTAGGCGCATCTTTTAAGGTCTCTGTTTTTGCACCCATATTTCTAATGCTTTCTCCTAAAAGTCCAAAGCCGTTGTTATCCCACTCATCCCATAGATAATGGAAGCTTTCTTTTTTTCCTGTAATATCTATTCTAAATTCGTTATTAAAATAGTTATCAACCATTACGGTTTTTCCATTACCCACAGTTGGAATGTTTCTTAGCTCCATTTCATTGCTGGCTAAAATAAATGCGCCAACACCTTTGGGGTCATCCTGAATCACCTTTTCGCTCAAATAATATTCATAACTACCATCTCTGTAGGGTTTACCGCCTAAGCCGGCAACGCTAACGGTACCGTTAAGGTGTAATAAGCCATTATCATCAACTTCTAAAAATTGTTTTTGGATACCTTTGTATCCTTTTGCCGCTACCGACTCAAATCTGGATGGCAAATAACCCAATCTCACTCCTTTAGCCAGCGTATACACAAACATATTTGATGCAGAAGCTTCTAAATAATTTCCTTTTCCGGTTGGTTTATCCATTACTTGATACCACAAACCCGATTTAGCCTCCTGACTTTTTTCTATAGCTGTAGAAAAACGTTCTAAAATTGCGATCAGATCTTTTCTTTTTGGATGATTTGCTGGAAAGTTGTCTAAAACATCCACTAAAGCCATTCCGTACCAACCCATCGCTCGGCCCCAAAAGTGTGGTGAGTTCCCGGTGGTTTTATTGGACCAAGCTTGCTCTTTAGATTCGTCCCAACCGTGGTAAATTAATCCGGTATTGGCATCTCTGGCTACACTTTCTATATGTATAAACTGGCTGGCTATGTCATCAAAAGTTTCAGGCTCATGAAATTCTGCTGCCCATTCTGCTAAAAATGGCATTCCCATATATAATCCGTCTAACCAAACCTGATGTGGATAAATCTTTTTATGCCAAAAACTCCCTTCTTTGGTGCGTGGATGCTCTTTTAATTGCTTTCTCAGCTCGGCAGCAGCGGTATAATATTTCTTTTTTCCGGTAACCTGATACATCAATAACAGAGATCTTCCGGTGCGAATATTATCAATATTATAGTCTTCTAACTTGTAGGTTTTGATTTTGCCATCTTCTCCTACAAAATTATCCATACTTCTTTGGACATAATTATAGTAATCTCCATTTCCGGTACGTTTCCAAACATTAGAAACACCTTCTAAATAAACGCCTGTTTCATAAGTCCATTTTAAAGGGCGACTTTCATTTACTATTGGAAAAGGCCATTTTAATAAAACGGTTTTGGACATTTCTTCTGAAAGGCTTTTCTGATCTTTAACATTAGCAGTTTTATACGAAGCACAAGAACTAATTACTGTTAGTAGGATTAATAATGCGACACTATATTTTTGAAAATGATTCATATTATTTGATAGTTAATGAAGAAGAGTTTGCTCCAAGGCTGTAGGTTACTTTTTCTTTTGCTGCCGGAATAGCCGAATTTGAAATGCTTACTCCTGATGTTTTTTCGCCAGATACATTTAAAAGGGTTTTAAAATCAGCTAATGGCTTTAATGCATTAAAACTAATTTGCTTACTGTTTCCTACAG
>JBILPO010000121.1:0-6196 GCA_044373805.1 Pelobium sp. | reverse complement strand
TTAAAGATACATTTCGCTTATTTTCAACCGGTATGTGATCATCTAATGGCGCAAAATAAATAGCGCCAGGGTGCAACATTTCCTTTTCTTCACATTCTAAAACAGGTAATTGTGTTTTAGAAGAAAATATTTTAGGAATTGAAGTTGGTGTATTATTTTTTCTATGAAGTATAATTAACAATACAAATATTTAGGTCAATTTTATTTTTAGGAATAACTTGCATTAAAACATCAAAAGAACCTTGCTGAACCTTTAATTGCTAATAGGTCTATTTTTTTTGTTTAAGAGACTTTCTTCCATATTTTCTCTCTTCCAATTTGTTTATATTTTGATTCTAGATCAGAAAAGCGAATGGTTTCTTTGCTACCTAGCGCTAAAAATGCCGAATGTTCTAAACTATCATCAAAAAGAGTGAAGACTTTTTCTTGTAAATCTTTATTGAAATAGATGAGTACATTACGGCAAATAATTAACTGAAACTCATTAAAAGAACGATCAGCAACTAAGTTATGGGTAGCAAAAACGGTGTTAAGTTTAAATTCCTCTCTTAGTTTAATTCGATCGTAAATAGCCGAATAATAAGTGCTAAAATCTCTAGTGCCACCACTATTCATGTAGTTTTCTGAGTAGAGTTTCATGTCTCCGATAGCATAAATACCTTTTTTAGCAACTTCTAAAACCGATGGATTAATGTCGGTTGCGTATAACAGGGTTTTATGTAACAGGCCGGCTTCATGTAAAAGAATAGAAATAGAATAAACTTCTTCACCAGTAGAGCAACCCGCTAGCCAAATTTTAATGTGTGGATGCCTAGCTAATTCTGGGATGATGTTTTCTCTTAAGGATTTATAAAAACTAGGATCGCGAAACATTTCGGTCACATTAACAGTAATTTCTTCCACAAAACGACTGAAATAATCTTCGTTATTCAAAATTCTACATCTTAACTCTGTAAAATTTTTATGCATATCTATTAAACATAAACGGTTAACCCTTCTTTTAAGAGAAGCCATACTATATTCTGTAAAGTCGTAGCCATATTTTCTGGCAATGTCTAACAATAATATCTGCAGCTCGTCTTCCTTAATTAAGTCGGCTCTCATTATCTGTTAATCATTATTTTATAAAAATTATTAGGGAATCTAGATTTTTGGGTCTGGCTTCATAACCATCTGCTACGGAAGCAATAAGCCTTTGTTTGTCGCCAATCCTTGCTTGAGCGGTAACGGCTATAATGTGTAGGTTTTTGAATTTATCCATATTTTATAAAAGTTTGATAGCCATTAGTTTATGGCATCATCTTGTCCATTAATACTAATTTAATAGACGGATGTTACTATAGTCTACACCAATAATAAGTTTCAAATTATCATCAATCATATTAATTCTGATAAAGCCAAACTCTTAAGAGGGAAAGTAATTGATCTAAATCTACTGGTTTAGAGATATAATCTGATGCTCCTGCTTTAATACATTTTTCTCTGTCGCCCATCATTGCCTTAGAAGTAACTGCTATAATAGGAAGGTTTACATGTTTAGAATTTTTTCTGATGTTTTGTATGGTTTCATATCCATCCATTTGGGGCATCATCATATCCATTAAAACCACATCAATATGAGGGTTATTTTCTAATTTACTTAGCGCCTCTTTACCATTTATGGCACTAATGATGTTCATTTGGTATTTTTCTAAAACTTTAGAAATTGCAAAAATATTCCTTACATCATCATCAGCAATTAAAACGGTTTTATTCTTAATTACTTCGCTTAAAAATCCTAATTTTCTTAATGTTTTTTCTGATTTTTCTACTGAATCGTGATTCACTAAATGCAAAAATAAGCCTACTTCATCTAAAATTCTTTGATAGGTATTTGCGGTTTTTACCACAATGGTATCGGCATATTTTTTAATTTTTTGTTCTTCTATTTTAGAGATGTTTTTACCTGTAAAAACAATAATTGGGAGATTTTCTAATCCTTTGTTTTTTCTTATTATTTCTAAGGTCTCAAAGGTTTTGCTATCGCTTATCCCCATATCTAAAATTACGCAATTTACATTTTGCTCTTGCAATGCTTTAGCGCTATCAAAAACAGAGTTTTTAATTTCAGTAGAAATATTAAAGTTGCTCAAATAGTTAGAAAGTGCCTTAGCATGTTGCGGGTTCTCTTCTACAATGAGTACCTTTTTAGGATCTTTATTTAAGGCGTTTTCTATTTTTAAAAAAATACTTTCCAGCTGTTCAAATGCAAATGGTTTATCAATAAAATCAATAGCGCCTTTAAGTAAACTTTCTTTTTTAGCTTGCAAAGAAGACATAATATGCACCGGAATATGTCTGGTTTTTAAGTTGGTTTTTAATGCATCCATCACCATCCAACCATCCATTATGGGTAACCTAATGTCTAATAATATTGCCGCAGGCTTATACTCTAAGGCTGCTGGTAATGCCAAATCGCCTCTAACTACTACAATTGCTTTATAGTTTTCTTTGTTGGCGTAAGTAATTAATTTTTTAGCAAAGAAGATATCATCTTCTACAATTAGAATTACCCTATCCTCAGGGTTAATATCTAGACGATCATCTGCAACATTATCTGGAATAGTGGTTACAATATTTGAATAATCTAGAGGCAAAATGTATTCTTTTTCCTCTTCTAACTTATGATCATCTTCAACTATAACTATAGATTCTTGTTCTGTAAATTTTGGAAGTGTGACAATAAAAGTACTGCCTTTACCGGGTTCACTTTCTAAAGTGATAAAACCACCAAGTAGTTTAACTAATTCTCTGGTGATAGATAACCCCAATCCGGTTCCACCAAATTTTCTGCGAGTGGAGCCATCTTCTTGCTGAAAAGCTTCAAAAATAAGTTTCTGTTTATCTTTTAAAATGCCTATCCCGGTATCGGTAACTTTAAATGATATTTGATTGTCTTTTTCCGATATGTGCAGACTCACCTTCCCCTCTGAAGTGAATTTTATAGCATTAGATAATAGATTTTTTAGAATTTGCCCTAATCGGGTAATATCTGTTCCTATGGTACTGGCAGGTTCATCAATAGTGAAAACTAAACTAATATTTTTCTGATTTACTATTGGCTTAAACATCCCTCTCAATTCATCAACTACAGTTTTTAAAGCAGATACCTCATAGTGAATATCCATTTTACCGGCTTCAATTTTTGAGAGGTCTAATATTTCATCAATTAGAGTCAATAAGCCATTTCCTGAGCTTTGTATTACTTTAGCAGATTCTATTTGATCGTCATTTAAATTTCCTTCTAAGTTTTCGGCTGTTAGCCTAGAAAGTAAAAGTATAGAGTTAAGGGGCGTTCTTAACTCATGAGACATGTTAGCCAAGAATTCTGATTTATATTTGGTGCTTAAAGCTAATTCTTCTGCTTTTTGTTGGATGACAATATTTCTTTCTATAATTAGTTGATTTTTTTCTTCTAGCAGTTTAGATCTTTCTTCTAATTCCTGATTAGACTCCATTAATTCTTCTTGTTGTACTTTTAGTTCTTCTTCAGATGCTTGTAATTTTTGAGTTTGAGCTTCTAATTCAAAGTTTAGCGATTCTAATTCAGTGTGTTGAGACTGTAATTCTTCTGTTTGTGCTTGAGTTTGTTCTAATAGGTTCTGATTGTGTTTTCTAAAGCTTGCACTAATAATTGCCGCCCCAATTGCGTTTGAAGCGGATTCATGGAAAGATAAATCTATCTTATTAAATTTACTTATGCACCCTAATTCAATTACGCCAACAGTATTTTTTTCATAAGTAATTGGTATAATTAGAAGTGAGCTTAATTTTATTTTCCCCCCAGAAAAACTAAGCCCGTAATTTTCTTCTGTTAAATTTTCAATCAATTTTAATTTTTCTGATTGAAAAACCTGACCAATAATTCCCTCACCTTCCTTAAAAGAATCTTTCATGTATTCTTCTTTTCCGTAGGTGGCCGTTAATTCAAGGTTACCAGCATTATAAATGTATAGTGCACCATTAATACATTGTCCATATTCTATTAAATAATTTAAAGATTCACCAGCTATTTCCTTAATATTTTTATTTCCTATCAACATGTCGTTTATCGTAGCTAGTCCTTTTTGTAGCCACTCATCGTCATTAATTTTATTAAAGGAAGCTTCTAAAGATTCGGCCATTAAATTTAAGGATACACTAATTTTGCTTAAAATGCCTAAATCATCACGCTTAATTCGGTCAGAATAATTCCCTTTAGCAATCTTAATGGCAATATCTTCAATAGCTAAAATACTTTCGTTAGTCTCATAATCTTTATCAATCAATTCATTTTTTAATTCTTCACGAGTTTTAAAATCGCTTCTAATTTTTTTATAAAATAAGAGTGTAGATATTAAAGATATTAAAGTGAAAATTAAGATTAGGATAGAGGTATAAGTGGCTGATTGCTTAGCTTTTTGACTTCGGATTTCAAATAGGTTTTCTTCAATTTTGATCATATTATCAATCAGAAATTTAAACTTTTCCATTTCTAATTGGCTTTGTAACATGTCTTGTAAAGACACAGATTGGTTGTTAAGTTTTCGATTTAAATTTTGATCCAGGATGGCAGTTCTTGACTTGATAATGGCATTTAATTCTGTCCAATTTTTTTGTTGAACAGGATTGTCTATAGTGATTTCTTTAAGTGAAAATAATAAAGTTGGAAGCTCTTTCTTACTTTTAAAATATGGATCTAGAAATCTTTTGTCTGATGTAATAAAGTAACCTCTCTGCCCGCTTTCGGCATCTTTAAGACTAGATATTACTTTTTCTAGGGACCTTAAAACTTTTTCAGTTTGGCCTACTAAGCTTTGGTTCTCAACTAATCCTTTAATTGAAAATAGTGCGGCTGCAGAACTAGCAATAAGTAATACAAAAGAAAAGCCTAAACTTATCTGTAAGATTCTTAAGAAATTTGATTTCATTTAGTCTAATAATTTAATGGGAATGCTAAAATAAAATTCAGCGCCGTTGCCTTTACTGCTATTCACTCCAAATTTTCCAGTATGTTTTTTGATTATTTCTGCGCAAATGTAAAGCCCTATTCCTAAGCCCTGAAACTTTAGAGATGATTCTTCTACCCTATAAAATTTATTAAATACGCTTTTTTGTTTTTCAAATGGGATACCAATGCCATTGTCTTTTACTTTTATAGTGACCTCATTTTTATTATTTTCTATGGTAATGGTCACCTCTTTATTATCTGGCGAATATTTTAAGGCGTTGGTTAAATAGTTGATGAGTACTTGTTCTATTCTTGCCTCATCTGCGTAGACTTCTAAAGGTTGCTCATTCCCTAAAACAGTGATGATGGCATCTTCATGTGTTTGATTGATAGTTTCACAAGTGCTTTCTATTAAATTTTGAATATTAAATAAATGCTTGTTCAGCTTTAATTTTCCGCTATCTATTTTAGAGATATCTAACAATTCAGCAATCAAATTGTCCAATTTGCCCACTTGTAAGTGTGCTTTTTCAATATATTTCTTTATCTGTAAAGATTCGCTGTCTTTTAAGTTTCTGTCTAAAAGTTGAATATAAGCTTTAATACTAGTTAAAGGCGTTTTAAGCTCATGACTTGCAATACTTAAAAATTCATCTTTTTTCTTTTCAATTTGTTTTTGGTCTTCAATATCCGTAAAAGTGCCTACCCATTTTGTTATTTTTTCCTCGTCTTTTATGGGGATAATTCTTAATAAGTGAAATCTGTAATCTTCACTATTTAATTTCTTAACCCTAATTTCCATTTCTAAGCTATTCCCTTTTTGCAGTTCATTAGCCCATTCTTTGGTAATATTTTTATCTTCAGGATGTGTGTCAGGAAAAATTTTATTGCTTAAAGAATAGCTAAACCAATGTTTATTTACAAATTCTATATTGCCACTATCATCAGAGGTAAAAGCAATTAATGGTAAAGATTCTAATGTGCTATGTAATTGTTCTATTTTGTCTCTTAGTTCTGCTTGTGCGGTTTTTCTTGTCTCAATCTCCGCTCTTAAAATAGTCTGAATCTCATTTAGCTCTTTGGTTTGTTGGTATAACTTTATAAAAGTGTTTACTTTCAAAAGTAAAATATCAGGATCTACAGGTTTTGTTACGTAATCTATACCGCCAGAGGCGTAACCTTTAGCAATAAACTTCTTGTCAATATTTACCGCAGATAAAAATATAA
>JBILPO010000120.1:0-6201 GCA_044373805.1 Pelobium sp. | reverse complement strand
GTGCAATTACTGCTAATTGCATTTGGGGTGCTCATCTTTTCTATTTGTACAGGAATTTGGTTAACCATGCGCCAAGCAAATAAAAAAGGTGAGAATACATGGAATCCTGTTAGTCGTAGGTTAATTTATAACATGTCTATTCCGCTTTTAACCGGAGGATTGTTTATTCTTATCCTTTTATACAAAGAACAATTTGGAATATTAGCCCCTGCTAGTTTAATTTTTTACGGCTTAGCATTGATTTCGGCAAGTCATTATACTTTTGCAGACATTAAATGGCTTGGTATATGCGAAATTGTTTTAGGATTACTGGCAGTAGCGTTTCAAGCCTATGGAATTCTTTTTTGGGCTGTAGGCTTTGGAGTTCTCCATATACTTTATGGTAGCATGATGCACTTTAAATACAAGCAGTGAAAATATTTGACCAATTTGATAAAGCTTTTGAAAACCGATTACGCTTACAAATTATGAGTGTATTGGTGGCTAATGAGTATTATGATTTTAACGCTCTAAAAGAGCTTTTAAATGTGACCGATGGTAATTTGGCATCACACCTAAAAGCTTTAGAAAAAGAGGAATATATTATTGTAACTAAAAGTTTCATCGGGCGAAAGCCAAATACACAATATGAAGCG
This sequence comes from Pelobium sp., assembly GCA_044373805.1. Classification (GTDB taxonomy): domain Bacteria; phylum Bacteroidota; class Bacteroidia; order Sphingobacteriales; family Sphingobacteriaceae; genus Pseudopedobacter. The sequence continues at coordinate 5,566 of JBILPO010000120.1, read as the reverse complement.
TCGCCTTTAGGACGACAAGCTTTTAAAAAACACTTAGAAGCTCTGGAAAACTTAATTAAACAACAGAAATAATTTTTTTAACCTTTTACTTTGATTTTCAAAGTACTTTTAAATATTAATAAACATAAAAGACAACAATTATGAAATCTCCAAACAAAAGATTAATCATTATTATGATGGCAGTAGCAATTATATTGTGTATCCCTTTAATTGCCATGCAATTCACAGATGAAGTCAACTGGACTTTATCAGATTTTGTGGTTATGGGATTATTACTACTTTCTACAGGTCTGTTATGCGAGCTAGTTCTTAGAAAAGTTACTAAAATTCAGCACAGAATAATCCTTTGTGCCCTACTTATTTTTGGATTATTTATTGTTTGGGCAGAACTTGCAGTTGGCATTTTTGGGACTCCATTTGCTGGAAACTAATTCCAAAAATCTACGATCTCTTTTTAGAAATAAAATTTAATTCAGTAAAGAAATACTTTTTTCATCAATCAACCCTGAAGTTCAGAACACTTTAAAATAAAAAAATTATGAATAATCAAACAAACATCGAAAAAAATGACCTAGTAAGCTGGTTCTCAGAATCAATTATTATTAAAGTAGGCCTTATAGGTTTCTTAACTATTTTATTACTTATTCCATCTAATTTAATTCAGGAATTAGTAAGCGAAAGGCAAACCCGACAGTTAGAAATCACAAAAGAAATAACAGATAAGTGGTCGAGTAAACAATTGATAGAAGGCCCTGTACTGGTACTTCCGCATAAAAAATTAATAGGCAATAAAGACGCTGCAGGCAAAACTGTTTACAAAGAAATTATTTCTAACATTTACATTTTACCAGAATTGCTAAATGTTAAAAGCAGTGTAACACCGCAAATATTGCATAGAGGTATTTTTGGTGCGGTAGTTTATGACAGTAAAGTGAATGTAAATGGAAAGTTTAGTGAACTTGAAATAGAAAAATCAGGTGTCGACCCAGAAATGATTTTATGGGATAAAGCTAAAGTTGTGATTGGAATAAGTGATTTAAAAGGGATGAAAAATAATCCTGAAATTAAATTATCAGAAAAAACTTACCAAGTTGAGCCTGATTTTACCTCCCTAAAATTATTCACTAACAACTTAATTATTTTACCTGATTTGAGTGAAGGCAAAAGAACTTCCTTAAATTTTAGCTTCAATTTAGATTTGAGAGGTAGCGATGAACTGAGTTTTTTACCCCTAGGGAAAAGCACTTTAGTGAGTGTTAATGGTAAATGGAAAGATCCTAGTTTTATTGGCAGATATTTACCTGAAGAGCGAACCATAAACGAAAATGGTTTCTCTGCGAACTGGAAAATGCCTTATTTTAATCGACCATTTCCTCAACAATGGGAAGAAGTGAACTCGGTGTTAAAAACAGATGATAAGGCTTCTTTTGGGGTTAAATTCATGCTCCCTGTTGACCAATATCAAAAAACGATGAGAACTGCGAAATACAGTTTTTTGATTATTCTTTTAACTTTCATTTCGCTGTTGTTTACAGAAATGATTCAAAACAAGAAAGTCCACTTACTACAGTATGTATTGATTGGTGCAGCTATGATTATTTATTACACCTTACTTTTATCTTTTAGTGAGCAAGTAGGTTTTAACTATGCTTATTTAATTGCTTCAGTTTGTACTATAGTTTTGATAGGTCTTTTCATGGCATCTTTACTTAAAAACAAAAAAGCGGCACTAATTCTTTCTAGTATCCTCAGTATATTTTATGGCTTTATATTTATCATTATTCAGTTACAAGATCTTGCATTATTGTATGGAAGCATAGGTCTATTTATTATTGTTGCCACCATCATGTATTTGTCTTCTAAAATTGATTGGAGCAAAAAACAATCAGCAAAAGAATAACTGCTATTGGGTTACTAAGTTTAAGATAGTAACATTTGATAATTTTTAAGTATAACTAATTCGGAGAAATAAATATTAATTTTTCCGAATTAGTTTAAGTCTTTATTAATTGATGATTTAGGACCAAATTGATTTAAAAATCTTGATTTTCTAAATAATATCTCTTCTTCCTAAATCTCTGTAGGTATGATGAATTGTTAAAATATCAATCTGATTTTGATTTACAACTTTGTAAATAATTCTATAATTTCCATCAATTAATTCTCTAAAAGATTCCTGTTTATATTCAGAAACAATTTTTCCAGAGAAAGGATGAGATTTTAATATCCTAGTTCTTAACTTTAATTTTAGTATTTGAATTTTTGCATAATAAATAGAATCAACAGAAATATATTCGAAAATATTATTCAAATCTTTAACAGCAAGATTAGTCCACCTTATTTGAACCATTTTTGCATTTCTAATTCTAATTCTCCTTCAGAAATGGTTTCTTGTTTTTCGGATTCTAGATTACCTCTTTCAATTTTATCCAATAGAATTAATTTATCCATTAATTCATCAATGGTGAATTCTTCTGGAAATTGAGTAAGTGTTTCGGTTAATTTTGCTTTAGTAATCATAGTTTATAATTTTAATCTAATTTAACAATTAACCAATTTCTTAATCAAATATTATGTCTGATTTTGAAATATATTAAAACAAGCCCAACTGCCCCTTATCATCGAGCTTAATCTCATCAGGGTTAGTGATTTCAAAGCTAATTTTCTTCACTTCCTTTGGCGTAGAAACAAATTCTGGTTTTTTCGCAACTTCTGGTTTTGGTTCTTCAACTGGTTTTTTAGATTGATCGACTTTAGTTTCTATTTCTTTGGATTCAGAAACTACATCTTCAATAACTGGTTCTTCCTCATTTCCTGGCTCATCAACACCGTCAGCGCCGTCAATTTCTTCAATTTCTTCCAATACTTCGTCAACAGCATCATTTACCTCAGAAATTAGAGTTACTTTTTGCACATCATGCTGACTCAGTTTATTCCCTTGAGCTTTTAATCCCTTCACTTCAATGGCTTCTGAAAGATCTATTTCTTGTTCATCAAAGAGTTGAGATTTACCTTTAAGAGCTTCAATTTTCACGATTGGGTGATCTGCATTGCTGAGCAAAATCATTTTAGAACCTGATTCTTCACTTATGAAACCGGTGCGTTTTCCGATAGCTAAATCTTCAAACACAAATCGTTTGATATAATAGTTTTTAGATTTTCCATCTAAATGGATGCAGCAGAAAACTTTTTCAGGATCATGCTTTTCAATTCTCATCATTTTATCATCAAAATGATTGGTTAAATCAAAGCTAGAAAGCTCATAACTGCCATCATTAAAAACGCACAAAATTTTATCTTCTGCTTGAAATTCACCTAAATATCGTCCATGTCCATTTTCATTTAAACGTTTCACCGTAGGGTCATACCAAATTTTTCTTCCCGCCAAAGTAGAAACACCCTTACTTTTAAGGGTAATCTTCTTAATCGCAAATTTAGAAAGGATATTTCCTTGTGATGCCCTTCCTTTAATAGCAATGTCAGCAAAATCCTGATCGAAAGTAAGTTTCCTCAATTTAGACATCGGCTTTAAAGCCACATTAATGACCTCAGCTTCGCCGTTAGGATTAGCGGTAAAGTAGATCACTTTAGAGCCTTTTGTCCCTTTGGTTAAATCATATTCTTTATCTCGGGTAACACCCCCAACAGAAAAACGCTTAATATAAGATATTCCGGTTTTGCCATCGTTATAAACCATGTTGTAAATGGTACGTTCATCGTTCTTTTTGAAAACGCCGACATGCAAAATGCCTTTACCTACAAAGGTTTTATCCTGCACTTTGGTTACCAAACAAATTCCGTCTTCTCTAAAAACAATCACGTCATCTAAATCAGAGCAATCAAAAATATACTCGTCTTTCTTTAGTCCGGTACCCACAAATCCGTCTTCCTTATTGATGTAGAACTTAGTGTTGGCTAACGCAACTTGCGAAGCTTCTACTCTATCAAAGGTTCTAATTTCGGTTTTGCGCTCCCTGCCTTTACCAAATTTCTCTTTTAATCGTTCAAAATAAGCGATAGCGAAATCTGTTAGATGCTTTAAATCATGTTTAACATTTTTGATTTCCTTCTCCAAATTAGCCATTTGCTCATCTGCCTTTTTCACATCAAAACGGGTGATGCTACTCATCGGTTTATCAATCAACTTTTTAAAATCCTCGACTAAAATCTCGCGGTATAAACTAGGTTTAAAAGGCTCAAATAATCGATGAAGCACAAGGGTAACATCATCAAAATTGGTAGAATTTTCATAATCAGGATGCTTATACATCCCTTCCTGAATAAATATTTTTAATAAAGAGCTAAAGAAAATTCTTTCCTGCAGATCATGCAGTTTAATCTCTAATTCTCGTTTTAATAATTGCTTAGTATAATGGGTGCTTTCTGTTAAAATATCATTTACACTCATAAAATGGGGCTTATCGCCTTTTATGATACAAGTGTTTGGAGAGATGGAAACCTCACAAGAGGTGAAAGCATAAAGCGCATCAATGGTAACATCCGGGGAAATCCCTGGTGCTAAATGCACTACAATTTCTACATCTTTAGCCGTATTATCTTCAATTTTTTTAATCTTGATTTTACCTTTATCATTAGCAGATATGATACTATCAATTAACCCAATAGTGGTGGTAGAAAAAGGAATTTCTGTAATAACTAAAGTCTTTTTATCCAGTTCGGATATTTTGGCTCTTACCCTGATTTTTCCACCACGTTGCCCATCATTATAAGCCGAAAAATCGGCCATGCCTCCTGTTAAAAAATCGGGAATAATATTAGGTGCAATTCCTTTCAATATCCCTATAGAAGCATCAATTAATTCTATAAAATTATGAGGCATTACTTTAGTTGCTAAACCAACCGCAATACCTTCGGCACCTTGAGCTAATAAAAGCGGGAATTTAACGGGTAAGGTAATGGGCTCTCTATTTCTTCCGTCATAAGAAGATTGCCATTCAGTGGTATCAGGATTAAAAACAACTTCTAAAGCAAATTTGGATAAACGAGCTTCAATATAACGTGGGGCAGCGGCTGAATCTCCAGTAATAGGATCTCCCCAGTTTCCTTGGGTATCTATCAAGAGATTTTTTTGCCCAATTTGAACCATCGCATCACCAATAGAAGCATCTCCGTGTGGATGATATTTCATGGTATTACCAATTACATTGGCCGCTTTATTAAAACGTCCATCATCCATTTCTTTTAAAGAATGAAGAATACGACGCTGCACAGGTTTTAGTCCATCATGAATATGTGGAACTGCCCTATCCAAAATTACATAAGAAGCATAATCTAAAAACCAGTTCTCATATAATCCGCTAAGCGGAATCACATTATGTAAAGTTTCTTCGTTTTCGTAATTGTTTTCTTCCATTTATATGTTTATGTAACCACAGAGAGCACAAAGATTATCGCAGAGTTCTCTAAGGCTTATTACATTAAAACTCTACTTTATTTCTGAGTACTCTTTACAGTTAATAATAACTATTTATAACTCTTTTAATCCCGTCCTTTAACAAAAAACATGGACATTAATTAAGAACCAAAGTTTTCCATGCTAATCTTA
>JBILPO010000119.1:0-6205 GCA_044373805.1 Pelobium sp. | reverse complement strand
AACCAAGGGTTGCTCTTGTCTATTAAAACCTAAACAAAAAACCGCTAACAAACATACATTTAGCACTTTCATTTAAAAATTTTTTCTTGATCTACAGGTTGTTTGCCTTGCTCAATTTCCATTTTTTTTACAGAAACCGCATATTTTGAAGGCCTAATTTCTTCTCCTCTAACTTTAGCATAAGCCCATGTAAATTCGGCACCAAAAAACAAAATTGCTGCAGAATAATAAACCCAAACTGCAATAACCACAATAGCCCCAGTAGCGCCATAAATAGACCCTATTGCAGCATAAGATATGTAAAGACCAATTAAGTATTTTCCTAACATAAAAAGCACAGCAGTAAAAACAGCTCCAGCCCTCACATCATACCAAGGAATTTCGGCATCGGGTAATACTTTGTAAATAACGGCAAACAGGCTTACTAGAACGCCAAAAGTAATAACAAGGTTAATAATATCTATAAAAATTAAAGTAAAATCAGGTAAGAAACGGCTAAGCGAATCGCTCAGAATTAAGACCATGCTATTAATCATTAAAGACACTATTAATAAAAACCCTAAACTAGCAACCATAGACAAAGAGAGAATTCTATCCATCAATAATTTTAACCATCCTTTTTTTGGAACGGCTTTCACTCGCCATATTTCATTAATAGAATCTTGAATTTCTACAAAAACTCCAGTTGCACCAATTAAAAGGGTAATGAAACCGGTTGTAATTGCAACCACACTTTTTCCAGAAAGTGCTAATTTTTGCAACATATCTTGAATTTGCAAAGCCGCATCGTTACCAATAAAATCATTTATTTCAGAGAATATTTTTCCTTGTAATGCCTCTTTACCATAAAAAATACCGCCAATTGATAATAAAACGATAATCATGGGGGCTAAAGAAAATATGGTATAATAAGCCAAAGAAGCGCTTAATTTTAAGCCTTTATCTTCTACAAAGCCATTATACGTTTCTTTGAAAACATCCCTGTAATCAAGAATCTTTGTTTTCTTTAGCATTGTATCTGTTAACGATTACTGAGTACCAGTAAATTCAAATCTTTATATAACAAATCAAAACGCATTGCTAAGTCATTATTGGTCATTGCGCCTTGATAAATGTAAACGGAATTCCTAATGCCGGGTTTTTCCCAAATTAAATTCATTAAGCCTCCCATTTCACCAATATCTAATAAGATGGGGGTGAAAATATTGGTTAAAGCATAAGTTGCCGTTCTACTCACTCTTGAAGCAATATTAGGTACGCAGTAATGTATTACATCATGTTTTCTAAAAACAGGGTTTTTATGATTGGTTACTTCTGAAGTTTCAAAACAACCACCTTGATCTATACTTACATCAATAATTACAGAATTTGGTTTCATTTTAGCTACCGTTTCTTCTGAAACTATGCATGGACTTCTACCGTTTGAGGCTCTAATTGCGCCAATAGCAACATCACATGTTTTAATGGCTTTTTCTAATACCATGGGTTGCATTACAGAAGTAAAAAGCCTGCTGCCTATATTATTTTGTAACCGTCTTAATTTATATAAAGAAGAATCAAAAACTTTTACTTCAGCGCCTAAACCAATTGCAGTTCTGGCTGCATATTCCCCTACTGTACCCGCACCTAAAATCACAATTTCTGTAGGCGGCACACCGGTTACGCCTCCTAACATTAATCCTTTTCCACCAAATACATTACTTAAATATTCGGCCGCAATTAAGATAGATGTTGCCCCAACAATTTCGCTCATTGCTCTTACCACACTCAGCACATTTCCATCATCACGTAAATATTCAAAAGCTAAAGCAGTTATTTTTTTTGCCATTAAAGCCAGAATAAATTCTTTTTTCATGGTTGACATTTGCAAAGCCGAAAAAATAATTTGGTGAGACTTCATCATCTCTATATTCTCCATGGTGGGTGGAGCAATTTTTATGATGATATCCGCCTGATAAACTTCACGAGTGTCATAAACAATTTTCGCACCCTGTTCGCTGAAATGATTGTCGCTAAAATTAGCCGCCAAACCCGCTCCCGCTTCTATCACCACACGATGGCCGTTACTAACCAATAAAGCTACAGAAAGTGGCGTAAGGGCAATTCTATTTTCTTGAAAAGAGGTTTCTTTTGGTATGCCAATATACAAGTTGTTTTTTTTGGGCTTTACTTCTTCCAACGCTTCCTGCGGCTGCATTAGGGCTTGTTTGGCTACTTCAGAAAATCCTCCCATCAATGTTAATCCCATAAAAAATCTATTCTTTTTTTGTTTATTGAAGTTACAAATTTTACCGGAGAGTTAAATATAATTTTTAGAGATTAATGCACTAACTCTACCTCAATTAATCGTTCTTTTTCGCTCAGCGTTTTAATATTTACTTTTAAATAGCGCTGTGGAAGTAAATCAGGTATTTTTTCTGGCCATTCTATCATACAATAATTGTTAGAATAGAAATAATCTTCGTAACCCAAATCAAACGCTTCATTCTGATTTTTTAACCTGTAAAAATCAAAATGAAAAATGGCTGCATCTTCAATTTTGTATTCGTTTACTATAGAAAAAGTAGGGCTAGAAGTATGATCTATAGTCCCCAATTGCTTGCATAATTCATTAATCAAAGTAGTTTTGCCGGCACCCATTTCTCCATAAAAAAGAAATATTTTTTCTTCTTTTGCTGCTTTTAAAATTTGGTTTGCTGCTTGCGGCAGTTCATTTACATTTTTAATACTCAGTTGCATCTTCAAAAAAATTATTTGTTTTTATAGGTTGCAATTGGAATAATCATTTCTTCTAATGAAATTCCTCCATGCTGAAAAGATTCATTGTAATAGTTCACAAACTGATTATAATTGTTTTGATAAACAAAATAGCTGTCTTCTTTAGCGAAAATAAAACTAGAACTTACATGAAGTTTAGGTAACATGGCTTCATGCGGATTTTTAACCAAAAACACCTCCTTTGGATTGTAGTTTAGGTTTTTTCCTTGCTTATATCTTAAATTAGAATTGGTATTTCTATCGCCAATTACTTTACTTGGTTTTTTTACCCTAATAGTGCCATGATCTGTAGTGATAATCAGCTTCACTCTTTTTTGAGCTAGTTTTTTGATCAGATCTAGCAAGGGGGAGTGTTCAAACCAAGACAGGGTAATAGACCGATAAGCCGCATCATCATTTGCCAGCTCTCTTATCATTTGCATATCTGTTCTGGCGTGAGAAAGCATATCCACAAAATTGTAAACTATGGCATTTAAATCATTTTTCATTAAATTATTTAATGAATCATTTAAATCTCTGCCCTGGTCGTAATTTAAAATTTTATGGTAAGAAAATTTGATGTCTTTTTTTACCGACCGTTTGATCTGATCTTCTAAAAATTTTTCTTCAAACAAGTTTTTACCGCCTTCATCCTCATCGTTTTGCCACATATCTGGAAAACGTTTTTCCATATCAACAGGCATTAAGCCAGCAAAAATGGCGTTTCTGGCATATTGTGTAGCCGTTGGTAAAATGCTGAAATAAATATCTTCTTCTTCTAATCTAAAATATTCTGTAATAATGGGATTAATTATTTTCCATTGATCATACCTTAAATTATCTATCAAAATAAAAAAAGTAGGCGTTTGCTCGCTCAAAATTGGAAATACCTTTTTCTTAAATAATTGATGAGAAAGTGTTGGGCCTTTATCTTGATTTTGAATCCATCCTAAATAGTTTTTCTCAATAAATTTAGAAAATTGTGCATTTGCTTCGGCTTTTTGCATGGTTAAAATTTCATGCATCCCGGCGTCTTCTAACTTTTCTAACTCTAATTCCCAAAAAATAAGCTTTTTGTAAACATCTATCCATTCTTGGTAACTTAAATTTTCATTTAAAGTCATCCCTAATGTTCTAAAATCTTGCTGATAAGCCATTGATGTTTTCTCGCTTACCAAACGCTTATTATCAATTAACTTTTTAATACTTAATAAAATTTGCTTCGGGTTAACCGGTTTTATCAAATAATCGTCAATCTTAAACCCAATAGCGTCCTCCATCAAATATTCCTCTTCACTTTTGGTAATCATCACTACGGGCACATCCGGATTAATGGTTTTTATACTACTTAAAGTTTCTAAACCCGTTAAGCCGGGCATATTCTCGTCTAAAAAAACAATATCAAAATCTTTTGTTTTAAATATATCAAGAGCGTCTCTTCCGTTTGTTGCTGTATCAATAGTATATCCTTTTTCGGTAAGAAAAAGGATATGAGGCTTTAAAAGATCAATCTCGTCATCGGCCCATAATATATTTGCTGTTTGCATATAATGTTGATTCTATTTAAATGGTTATATTGAGACTTTATGCCAAATATTTATTGACATATTACAATAGCGTCAATAAAATTAACAAAATTTGTGCCTCATAATTAAATTAGCTTGAATAAGAATAAAATAATTAACGATCCTGTTTACGGTTTTATAAGTATCAAAACGCCATTACTGTTTGATTTGATACAACACCCGTATTTTCAAAGATTAAGATACATTAAACAATTAGGGATGACACATTTAGTTTATCCCGGCTCTTTACACACCAGATTTCATCATGCCTTAGGGGCTATGCACTTAATGCAACTAGCGGTAGAACACCTGCAAAGCCGTGGGCATGCCATTTCAAAAGAAGAAGAAGAAGCTGCTTCAATAGCTATTTTATTGCATGATATTGGCCACGGACCGTTTTCGCATGCCCTAGAGCACACTATTGTAGATGGCGTTTCTCACGAAAAAATTAGTCGTTTATTTATGGCTAATTTAAACAGAGAGTTTAATGGTCAGCTAAATTTAGCGCTCAGTATTTTTAATAACCATTACCACAAAAAATTTTTACACCAATTAATTTCGGGTCAATTAGATCTTGATCGGTTAGATTATTTAAACCGAGATAGTTTTTTTAGTGGCGTTACCGAAGGAATGGTAAGTTCAGATAGAATTATTAAATTATTAAATATAAAAGACGGTAATTTAGTAGTAGAAGAAAAAGGGATTTATTCTGTTGAAAAATTCTTAATAGCCCGCAGGCTAATGTATTGGCAGGTTTATTTGCACAAAACGGTAATAGCGGCAGAACAATTATTGGTAAAAATTTTAGAAAGAGCAAGAGAATTAGCCCTTTCGGGGAAAGAATTGTTTGCAACTCCGGCTTTAAAACATTTTCTTTATCATGATATTAGTGAATCCGACTTTGCAGAAAACGAAGAACACCTTCAATTTTTCTCTTTATTAGATGATCATGATATTATGAGTTCTATAAAAGTTTGGCAATTACATGATGATTTTATCTTAAAAACACTGTGCACAAATTTAATTCACAGAAACTTATATAAGGTAGAAATTAGTAATGATATGCCCAATGAAGAAAGAATAAACCAATTAACAGCCGAAGCAATTCGTAATTTAGGAATCAGCGAAGACGACTCTTCTTATTTTGTATTTACAGATACAATTAATAACATGGCCTATAAAACTGGTAATACCAGCATTAATGTGCTTATGAAAGACGGAAGTTTACAAGATATAGCTATTGCTTCAGACAATTCAAATCTAGAAGCTTTATCAAAAACAGTAACCAAAAATATTTTGTGTTACACCAAATTTTAAACCTTTTAAATTGTTATTAAATTAACAATTTGTTCATATAATAATATCAGTTAATTTTGAAGATGCAATTTTCAGCAAAAGAGATCAGCTTATTACTGAATGGTAGCCTGCAAGGCAATCCAGATGTGAAAGTTTTTCAGTTAGCCAAAATAGAGGATGCCCAAGAAGGCTCATTGTCTTTTCTTGCCAATCCTAAGTATGAAGCTTTTCTCTACACCACAAAAGCATCCGTGGTTATAGTGAACGAAGATTTATTAATTGATAAGCCGGTAACGCCCACTATTATTCGTGTTAAAGATGCTTACAGTAGTTTTTCTATCCTTTTAGAAAAGTATAATACCATCAAACTAGATAAAAAAGGAATAGAGCAGCCCTGTTTTATTCATCCCGATGCCAAAATTGGGAAAGATGTTTACATAGGTGCTTTTGCCTACATAGGCGCCGGCGTGGTAATAGGAGATAGAAGTAAAATCTATCCACAATGCTATATTGGTAATGATGTAAAAGTTGGTAATGATTGTTCGCTACATTCTGGAGTAAAAATTTATCATGATTGCGTTTTAAAA
>JBILPO010000118.1:0-6207 GCA_044373805.1 Pelobium sp. | reverse complement strand
AATATCAAACAAAGTTTGAATACTTAATAAGGCAATACTTAAGCCTGCAAATAGTACAGCACTGTATAAAACTGCCGTAGCAAAGCGAATAAAAAAGCTTTTATTCATTTGCCAAGAGCCATTACTTTCTTCTTTAGAAATAAAAGCAGAAACGGCCACCATTAAATGAAAAGCAATGGCAATGATTAATAAAACAACAATATCAACCTGTTTATCAAAAGGGTTTAACCAAAAATATAAGGGGATAATAATGGCAAAAACCAAAGTATGACCTAGCCATTTTGATAGTCCTTTTAAACCTCTAGCTTCTGAAAATAATGCAAAGGCCAAAGAAAAGGCTAAACCTAAATTCCCTAAATAAATGCCTTTAATAAGGTTTTGCTCAAGAGATAAATCTTTGGTTTGGTAAGAAAGTACGTAAGCACAAATGGTGGCAATTACTGTAAATAAAATGGGTATAGGGAATCTTAATAAAACTTTTGAGGTAGAATGCCATAATTGACTTAAAGATGGAAATTTCATATCAGCTTATTTCCATAAATATAAAGGATTGCTATTAATTCACCAATAGTTTATAACCTTTACCATGTACATTAATAATTTCTACTTTAGGGTCGTCTCGTAGGTATTTTCTTAATTTACTTAAAAAAACGTCCATACTACGACCGTTAAAATAATTATCATCATGCCAAATCTCTAATAAAGCTTCTTCTCGGGTAAGTACATCATTCATTTTTAAACACAGCAATCTTAAAAGTTCTGCTTCTTTGGTGCTTACTTTTTGTTGATTGTTTTCTTTGGTGATGAGTTGGGTTTGAAAATCAAAATGATAACTGCCAATATCAAATTTTGTAGGCTTATTTTCTGGCTCAGTATCTTGCTGGGCTACTCTTTTTAACAAGGCATTAATACGCAATAAAAGTTCTTCTATTCTAAAAGGTTTGGTGATATAATCATCGGCACCTAAACTGTAAGCTTCTGTTTTGTCTTCCATCATCCCTTTTGCAGTAGCAAAAATTACAGGAATTACGGTATTCACTTTTCTAATATCATGAGCTAAAGTGAAACCGTCTTTTTTTGGCATCATCACATCTAAAATACAAATATCATAAGTATCAGCCATAAATGCTTTTAGGCCTTCTTCGCCATCAACGCAAAGTTTTACATCAAAATTTCCTTTTAAAGCAAGATAATCTTCTAAAAGCATTCCTAAGTTGGGATCATCTTCTACTAAGAGTATTTTTTTTCGACTCATGTTTTCTGGTTTTGGTTGATGGTTTTTTCTCTTTATAATGTTTATTGAGTCAACTTTCCCGTCCCCGCTAAGTTAACGGAAATTTAATTTCAAATTCTGAACCTTTCTCTTTTTCACTTTTCACGCTGATGCTGCCATTCATTCTTTTTATCATGTTATTTACATAGCTTAAGCCTAAACCAAAACCTTTTACATCATGTAGGTTTCCGGTAGGGATGCGATAAAATTGCTCAAATATTTTCTTTTGCTGATCTCGGTTCATGCCAATTCCCTTATCTTCTACTTTTATAATAAGCTGTTTGTGATGGTTTTCTGTACTAATAATAATTTCTGGCTGCTCTTTGCAGTATTTATTGGCGTTATCTACTAAATTATAAATCACGTTAGAAAGGTGCAATTCATCGCCCATAATAGTGGCTTTTGTGGCATTTAGATTTAAGTTTACCAGCGCATTCTTTTTTTGTAATTGTAAACTCATGCTATCAATTACATCAGTAATTAATTCGTTCATATTTTGTGGGTGATGCTCTAATTTTAAATCATCTTTCTCAATTTTAGCAATATTGAGTACTCGCTCTATATGATTTCCTAATCTAACATTTTCATCATAAATAATACCTGCTAACTTATTTACCCGGGCTTTATCTTCATTAATTATTGGGTCTTTTAGGGCCTCACTAGCAATCATAATGGTGGCTACCGGAGTTTTAAACTCGTGGGTCATGTTATTAATAAAATCGGTTTTCATTTCAGAAACTTTTTTCTGACGAATAATTGAGGAAATGGTGTAAGCAAAGCTTCCGGCTAAAATCAATAACAAGCCCGCTGAAGAAAACAGAATGGCATCCATGTTTTTCAAAATCAGGGTGTTCTTTTCAGGAAAAGTCACTGTTAAAAAACCAGCGTCTCTTACCATATCTTTAGTGAAAAGAACAGTTTTATAAGTGTTTTCTGGCACAAATTCTTCTTCGTTTTGAGAAGCTTTCATAAAAATAACAGAATCTTCTTTGCTATTGCTTATTTTGTAACTATAATTTAAATGAATGCCATGATTGGCCAATTCAATATCCAATAAGGAATCTATAGTTTGGGGTTGAATACGCTTTTTCAGCGGAATATTTACTTGTTGTAATTCTGAAGCGATAGACTCGAAAACTGCACTTTTTGAGCCTTTTTTCTCGGCGGCAGCCAAATATTTATTTACATTTTTAATTTGAGTTTCAGATTCTTTTTTTTGAGAAGCTAAAGCCAATTCCATATCAGAGATGCCGGTTAAAAAATTAGCTTTAGGTAGCGTTCTAAGCACATAACCTTGAATAGGATCTTGTACAACATATTGTTTTATAGAATCTACCACGGCTACACCTCGTCTGATAACCTTAGGGCGTGTTGATTTTAACGGACGCTCCACCACAGATTGCTGAACTGCTTTATAAACATTTCCATATTCATCTACTACTTCATTCACATCTATTCGAAGATCAAAATTAGTAGGCGTCGTGAATTCAGCCTCAACAGGACCGTTATAAACTAATCTACTTGGGTATCTTGTTCTTAAAATACTATCTCTAATTTTAAAAACACTGTCAGATTGTAATTGCTTAGCTTTCATTAACCTCACAAAATTCAGGTTGGTATCAGTACTAAAATCGTTATTTGCTTGTTGAAATTTAGCTTTTGTGGCTTCAAAAAGCGCAGCATTGCCTTTGTCAAATGATGGTGATTTAGATTTGCTTTCTAAATGATATAGATGAGTAGGTTCTCCAAATAAGATATTGGGTTCATGAATAGAATTTCTACTCGTAGAGGCTAAACGAGACTTGCTATTACTTATAAACGAGAATTTCTTTGGTTTGCTTTTTTGAGGATTTTTGTTTTCTATTACAGGCTCATCAAATTTTGGTATTTTGTTTTTTGCCAGCTGCTGTATTTTTAAAAGCCTGTTGTTCTCTTCTATCTCTTGCTCTGCTTTATTGGTTAAAAAAACTAAAGCCTCTTTTTTTTCTAATTTATTGGTAACATTATTTAAAGCATCATTTACAGCTTGGTCGAAAAGTTGAGATTTTAACCCGTAAGATTCTTTGATGAAATAATATTGCATGGCCATTACTCCTAGCAGCGCAAAACTCATTAAACCTATAATCAAACCAATACTTTTTCTTTTCATTGCTAAGCAAATATACTCAAGTACAATTTTGCGATAATTTGTTTAACAATTTTTAACATTCATTAACAGAGCTTTAACAAAATGATAAGGCAATGAAGTTTACCTTTGATAAACTAAATTTTAAGGTCATGAAAAAACGAATACTTTTTGGTTATTGTTTATTAGGAACACTTATAGGTGCTCTTCAAACCGCTCAAGCTCAAAACACAGAAGAGATTAGAACCTCAATTATTATAAATAATGGCGATACCATTGTAAACGGCAAAAAATTTAAAGAGATACCCGAAAACGAAAAAATTGAATTAAGAAAAAAGTTTGAAGGGATAAATTTGGGAGCGAAAAGATTGAAGATGTCTGGGCCTCACGTCAATCAATCTAAAGTGGTTATAGTTAAAAATAGTGATGGTTTGGAAACTATCACTATGGATTCTGTAAAAAACAGAGTTTTTACTTTCAAGGGAGATCATCAACCTATGACGTTAGAATTTAGAAAAGATAGTTTATCAAATGGAATAAACGATTTTCAAGATCGTGAAATTATCATTCGTAGACACTTAAATGATGATTTAAATTGGGGAATGGTGCATCCAAAAAGAGCACCTAGTATGCCAGCAATGCCAATACTTAGAGGAAATGGTTCAAATCTTAATTTTGAAAGAGCGGTAAATAAACCAAATTCAAGCAATTTTAATTATTCAACAACAGATAAAGATGGCTTTACCACTCGTACCCAAATCTCTTTAATAGACCCTACTCCATCAGATTTTAAAGCGGTTTTTAAAAGTGAGAATGTAAACATCAACACTTTATCAGTAGATAATTTAGTTTTTTACCCAAATTTCTCTTCAGGTAAAACATCGCTTTCTTTTACCACAATAGCCAAAGGTGTTTTAGATGTTATATTACTAGATTCATCAGGAAACGCCATTTTTTCAGAAAAGAAAACCCTTACTGGGGATACTTATAACAAGCAGTTTTCTTGGGCTAAAAATGGAATATATTATTTAGAGGTTAAGCAGGGAAGTAAAGCTTTTCTCAAAAAAGTGATTAAAAATTAGTTTTGTGGTTTATGTTTTGGAAAGGTATTGGTGAAAACCGATACCTTTTTTTGCTTTTAAGGATGTTTTAGCCTATAAAAAACGAAGCATAAAAAAAGCGGCCAACTTGGGAAGTTGAAGCCGCTTTTATCGCATTGTAATTAGAAAATAGGCTCTTTAAAATGGAAGGTCATCATCTTCTCCGGGTGCTGCGCTAATAT
The DNA here is from genome assembly GCA_044373805.1 of Pelobium sp. Lineage (GTDB taxonomy): Bacteria > Bacteroidota > Bacteroidia > Sphingobacteriales > Sphingobacteriaceae > Pseudopedobacter. The sequence goes on along the minus strand of JBILPO010000118.1, from coordinate 1,527 downwards.
CTACCGGTGCAGCATATGCAGGAGTTGAATTGCTAGCCGCGGCTTCTGCTGCACTTAGCACATTTACTTTCCAAACTTGTAATGTATTAAAAAATTGGTCTTTACCGTTTTTATCAGTCCATTTACGACCTTTAAGGTTAAAGAAAACTTCTACATCATTACCAACTTTTATATTATCCATCAAAGAACAACGGTCTTGGATGGCTTCAAACTTTACATATTCAGGATACTGAGGGTTCTCAGCAAATTCTACCACTAACTCTCTTTTTCTAAATTTTTCGGTCACTTCAATGACTTCTGAAACTTCGTGAACTTTTCCTTTGATATCCATATTAAAAACGTTTTGAAACTGTTTCAAATCTCTAAAATTTATTTGAGTAAATTGCGCAACTATATGAATCAAGTTTTCAACACTCCCTCAAAGGTGATCATCACCTGCAATAAAAGATTAGCACTTTACCTTCAACAAGAGGTGATAGAATTAGGCTTTAAGCCGATAAGAGTTTTTTCTACTGGTGTAGAACTAAATCTTAGTTTAAATGAATGTATTAGGCTGAATCTCAATCTAAGGTGCGCTAGCCAAGTACTTTATCGTTTACATGAATTCACCGCCGAGAATGCTGATGAACTACACCGAGAATTAGTAAAATTAGAATGGGAAAATTTGATAGATTTTAGTGGATATTTTTCTGTGACTTCTAATGTGGATAACCCTACTATCACCACTCCATTGTTTGCAAACCTTAGGGTAAAAGATGCCGTTGTCGATAGAATTAAAGAAAAACACAAGATTCGTCCTGATTCTGGCTCCGATTATACCAAGGCTGTGATTCATTTATATTGGAAAAATGAAAATGCCGAAATTTACATCGATACTTCTGGCGAAACTTTAGCCAAACATAGTTATCGTAAAATTCCGGGAAAGGCACCCATGTTAGAAGCTTTGGCTTCGGGAACTATACACGCTACTGGTTGGGACAGAAAATCAAATTTTGTAAACCCCATGTGCGGTTCAGGTACTTTAGCCATAGAAGCGGCTTTAATTGCTACAAAAAGAGCACCTGGTTTGTTTAGAATGAACTATAGCTTTATGCATATTTTGGGTTACGATGAAGAAGTTTTTTTTGCTGAACGTAGAGCTTTAAAAGATCAGGTGGTGAAGCAAATAGATTTCAAAATTATAGCTTCAGATATTTCTGAAGATGCAGTTGATATTTCTGAAAGAAACGCCCGAACAGCCGGTGTAGATACTTTAATAGATTTTGTAGTTTGTGATTTTGCCGATACCCAAATTCCTGAAGGTGGCGGAGTCATTATGTTTAATCCTGAATATGGAGAGCGATTAGGAGTACACTCTAAACTAGAAGCCACCTATAAGCGTATAGGCGATTTTATGAAACAAAGTTGCAAAGGCTATAAGGGTTATATTTTTACCGGCAACCCAGATTTGGCGAAGAAAATAGGCTTAAGAGCATCTAAAAGAATAGAATTTTACAACGGAAAATTAGATTGTCGTTTGCTAGAGTA
>JBILPO010000117.1:0-6254 GCA_044373805.1 Pelobium sp. | reverse complement strand
GTTTGTGCCATTGTGTTCAGTTTTATTATGTTTTCACCGATGACAAAATTGATCATCTTCCCAATTCCAATCCCAATTCCTGCAGTTTTATACGGTGTTTTATTTCTGGTTTATACATCTTATGCCGGTAGAAAGGCAAATGATGGAATCAATCACGACGCACATTTTTACGGCGCTTTGGCCGGAGTAATCATAACAATTGCATTATTTCCACAAGCCATCAGTATATTTATCGATAGTGTTGCTGGTAGTGTTTCATGAGTTCTTATGTTCTTTAAATCAAAGCTTTAGTGATGTTTGGAAAAGGATAATTTGATCAAATACTTGATAATAAATAAAATTTCCTTACATTTGCAATGATTCGGAAGAGGGGACACATTGTCCCCTCTTTCTATTTGTATCAAAAAGCAATAATTGATGAGTGTAGAAAAGAGAATAAGAGCCTTAATTGAAGAGAAATTAGCAGATAGGCCTGATCTTTTTATTGTAGAAATTAAAGTAGTAAATAACACAAAGGTTACCATTCTTTTAGACGGCGATAATGGTATTGGAATTCACGATTGTGCATTAGTAAGTCGCCATGTTGGGTTTCATTTAGAAGAAGAAAACTTAATAGATCAAGCTTATAATTTAGAGGTAAGCTCTCCAGGTTTAGACACCCCATTAATTTTAGACAGGCAGTTTCAAAAAAATATTGCGAGAAATGTTGAGGTAAAGTTACCCGAGGGTAAAAAAGCGGAAGGGACATTGTTAGCTTCCGATGGCCAGACGATCACTATACTAGAAACAGTAAAAGAAAAGGGTAAAAAAAGTACTTCAGTAGAAAAAGTAATAAATAGAAATGATATCATCGAAGTAAAAGTGATTGTATCATTCAAATAGAGCATTAATTTAGAAAATATCAATGACACAAAATGAGCAGCATTAATTTAATTGATTCTTTTCAGGAGTTTAAAGACTTCAAGAATATTGACAGACCAACAGTAATAAGCGTACTGGAAGAAGTTTTTCGTAGCATGCTACGTAAGCGTTTTGGTAACGATGAAAATTGTGATGTGATTGTAAATCCAGATAATGGAGATTTGGAAATTTGGAGAACAAGAACCGTAATGGAAGATGGTTTCTCTGAAGATGATGACTTGGAAATAGAATTATTAGACGCCCATAAGATAGATCCAGATTTAGAGGTTGGTGATGATTTTATTGAGCAAATTACTTTAGAAAGTTTTGGAAGAAGAGCCATTTTGGCAGCTCGCCAAACGCTAGTTTCAAAAATTCTAGAATTAGAAAAAGATGAAATTTTCAAAAATTATAAAGATAGAGTTGGTGAAATAGTAACCGGAGAAGTATATCAGGTTTGGAAAAAAGAAACTTTAGTTTTAGATGACGAGGGTAACGAACTGATTTTACCAAAAACAGAACAGATACCTGCTGATTATTTCAAAAAAGGCGATACCGTAAGAGCGGTAGTCCTTAAAGTAGAAATGCTAAACAGCAATCCAAGAATTATTATTTCTAGAACAGCTCCAGAATTCTTACAAAGATTATTTGAATTAGAAGTTCCAGAAATTTTTGACGGTTTAATTACCATTAAGAAAATTGTTCGTGAGCCAGGAGAAAGAGCAAAAGTTGCTGTAGAATCTTATGACGATAGAATTGACCCAGTTGGAGCTTGTGTAGGTATGAAAGGTTCTCGTATTCATGGAATTGTAAGAGAATTAAGAAATGAGAATATAGATGTGATTAACTTCACTAATAATATCTCATTATATATTCAAAGAGCTTTATCACCTGCAAAAATCACTTCTATTAAATTAGATGATGAAACGATGAGAGCCGCAGTTTATTTAAAACCAGATCAGGTTTCATTAGCAATCGGACGTGGAGGTCACAATATCAAATTGGCAGGAAAATTGACCGGATATGAAATAGATGTATATCGTGAATCATCGGAAGAAGAAGAAGATGTAGATTTAGAAGAATTCTCTGACGAAATTGAAAGTTGGGTAATAGATGAATTGAAGAAGATAGGTTTAGATACCGCAAAAAGTGTTTTAGCATTATCTGCTGCTGATTTAGTAAAACGTACTGATTTAGAAGTAGAAACTGTGGAAGAAGTACTTGGAATTTTACGTTCTGAGTTCGAATAATTTTTGTTTTGCGTTAACTAAACGTACTTTTGTTATAAATATAGCTTAGAAATAGAAGAGTAAATGTCAGAAGACAAAAATTTAGGAATATTAAAAGTTGCAAAAGAACTAAACATTGGTCTTGGAACCATAGCTGAGTTTTTGAATGGCAAAGGCTTTAAAGTTGAAGCCCGTCCAACAACAAAGCTTACCGACGAAATGTACGGTACTCTTTTGAAAGAATATCAAGGGGATAAAATCCTTAGAGAGGAAGCTAAAAGTATTGTGATTGGCAAGATACGTCGTGATGACGCTAATGTTGTTATAGAAAAACATGATGCCCCACAGCCGGCTCATCATCGTCAAGATGAAGAACAAGAGGAAATTTTGATTAAAAACACAGGGTCAACTCCAAAACCGCCTGTAGTAATTACTGAAGACGTTATTGTACCTGTTGAAAAGACTGCTCCTCCTGTAGCTCCAAAAGCAGATACTTCTAGCAATCCGGGAGTAAAAATTGTAGGAAAAATTGACCTTGATAGTTTAAATTCTAAAACTCGTCCTGACAAAAGAGCTAAAGAAGAAAAAGTTGTAGTAGTTTCAAAACCAATAACACCTGCACCAGTTAAAAAGGAGGCAAAAGTAGAGGTGGTTGTTGAAAAGCCTAAAGAAATTATAGTTAAAGCTCCTAATGTTGAAGAAGTTATTCTTCCAATTGTAAAAGAAGAAAAGCCTAAAGTTGAAAATGTAGCTGAGCAGCCAGTTAAGGCAGAGGTTAAAGAAGTTAAAAAAACTGAAACAGCGCCAATAATTACTCCGGTTGTTGAAACTGCGGCAGTAGTTGAAGATGACGAAGTCATCAGAGCAAAAGCAAAGCAATTAACAGGTCCTAAAGTTGTTGGTAGAATAGAATTGCCGGTAAACAAAAAGAAAGATCAACCAGTTGCTTCTTCATCAAACCCAAATACCGCAGATAGCAAGAGAAAACGTAAGCGTAAACCAGCACCAGGAGGTAACGGTAATCGTCCAGGGGTTGGCACACCTAGTCAACAACAAACTACAGGCACACCTGGTGGTTTCCAACATAACAGGCCTGCAAGTGGTGGTGCCGGAAGTGGAAACGCCCCAGCTCACAGAGCTGGAGCTGACAAAGGCGCAAGGCCTCCACACAAAAGAGGGCAACCAGTTCCTCCAAAAGCAGAGCCAACAGAAAAGGAAATACAAGATCAAATTAAGGCCACTCTGGCCCGTTTAAGCGGAGCTGGGAAATCTGGTAAATTTGCTCAAAGATCCAAGTTACGTAGACAAAAGCGTGATGATGTAGCTGCAACTGCAGAAGAAAGAGCAGCGGCCGAGGAAATGCAATCCAAAGTTTTAAAAACAACAGAATTTGTGACAGCAAATGAGTTGGCTACTATGATGGATGTTTCTGTGACAGAAATTATTGCTACATGTATGAGCTTAGGTTTATTCGTGTCTATTAACCAAAGGCTAGATGCAGAAACGTTAACAATTGTTGCAGATGAATTTGGATATGAAATACAATTTGTTGGCGCCGAAGAAGAAGAAATAAACTTAGAAGAAGCTGATGAAGAAGGTGATTTAGTATCTCGTTCTCCAATTGTTACTGTAATGGGTCACGTAGATCATGGTAAAACATCTTTATTGGATTTTGTACGTAAAGCAAACGTAATTTCAGGCGAAGCAGGGGGTATTACTCAGCATATTGGAGCCTATGAAGTAGTAGTAGAAGGAGACAAGAGTATTACTTTCTTAGATACACCCGGTCACGAAGCCTTTACTGCGATGAGAGCTCGTGGAGCTAAGGTAACAGATGTTGCAATTATTGTAATTGCGGCAGACGACAGCGTGATGCCTCAAACAAGAGAAGCAATAAACCATGCTATGGCAGCAAACCTTCCAATGGTTTTTGCTTTCAATAAAATTGATAAACCAGGCGCTAATGCCGACAGAATAAGAGAGCAGTTATCTGCTATGAATATTTTAGTTGAAGAGTGGGGTGGTAAATATCAAACTCAAGAAATTTCTGCCAAAACAGGATTTAACATTGATAAATTATTAGAAAAAGTATTATTAGAGGCCGAAATATTAGAATTAAAAGCTAATCCTAATAAAAGAGCTGTTGGTACTGTAATAGAAGCGCAATTAGATAAAGGTAGAGGTTACGTTGCTACAGTTTTGGTAGAAGCTGGAACCTTAAAAGTTGGCGATCCAATTTTGGCAGGTGCTTACAGCGGTAGAGTAAAAGCTTTATATAATGAAAGAGGAGCTAGAGTAGAATCTGCTGGTCCGGCCGCACCCGTTCAGGTGTTAGGCTTTCAAGGAGCGCCTCAAGCGGGAGATCGTTTTAATGGGGTAGATAGTGAACCAGAAGCTCGTGAAATTGCTAACAAACGTTTACAATTACAAAGAGAGCAAGGTTTAAGAACCCAGAAACATATTACTTTAGATGAAATTGGTCGTCGTTTAGCGATTGGTAACTTCAAAGAATTAAACATCATTATTAAAGGTGATGTGGATGGTTCTGTTGAGGCATTATCAGATTCATTACAAAAATTATCTACTGAAGAAATTCAGGTTAAAATTGTTCACAAAGCAGTTGGTCCAATTTCAGAGTCGGATGTTTTATTAGCAACCGCTTCAGATGCCATCATTATTGGTTTCCAAGTACGTCCATCAGCTGGAGCTCGTAAATTAGCCGAAGCAGAAGAAATTGATGTAAGATTATATTCTATCATTTACAAAGCGATAGATGAGATTAAAGCAGCAATGGAAGGAATGTTAGCTCCAGAATTTGAAGAGAAAATTATTGCTAACGTAGAAATTAGAGAGACTTTCAAAATCACTAAGGTAGGAACTATTGCAGGTTGTATGGTGTTAGATGGTACTATTAGTAGAAATAGTAAAATCAGAATTATACGTGAAGGTGTAGTAGTTTATACAGGTGAATTGGCTTCTTTGAAACGATTTAAAGATGATGTTAAAGAAGTAGCCAGAGGTTATGAATGCGGATTGAACATCAAAAACTTTAATGATATTAAGGAAGGCGATATAGTTGAAGCGTATGAACAAGTAGAAGTGAAAAGGAAACTTTAATTTCAAATAAAATAAATGAGAGCCATTCAGTTTATATGCTGAATGGCTTTTTGTTTTTTAGACTTTTAGCGTGAGGGATAGTAATGTAAAGCCCACAATGAAGTGCAACGGAATGAGGACTTGTAATGAATAGCCCGACCCGTAGGGACACGCCCAAACTAAAATAAATGAGATTGAAATAGATTTAGAATGGATTATTTTATATCCCTGATTGTTATCTTAATAACTACATTATACGTTAAAATCTATTGCTACTATTGTTAAAGCAAAAATTTAGAAATGAGATTAATAAGTAGATTAAGATTCGAAACTTTGCATAGAAATCAATTTTTGATAAAGTCCACCTTTTTGAAGAAGTGCATCATGACTTCCGACCTCGATAATTTTTCCAGCTTCTAAAACCACAATCAAATCAGCTTTTTGAATGGTACTTAAGCGATGTGCTATTACCAAAGTTGTTCTGTTTTGCATTAAATGATCTAAGGCATCCTGTACTAATTTCTCGGATTCGGTATCTAAGGCAGAAGTAGCCTCGTCTAATAACATGATAGGTGGATTACCTAAAACGGCCCTAGCTATACAAATACGTTGTTTTTGTCCGCCAGAGAGTTTGATTCCTCTATCGCCTATGTTTGTTTTATATCCTTCATCAGCTTTAATAATAAATTCATGTGCGTTTGCAATTTTTGCTGCTTTTTCAACATCGTCTTGTGTAAATCCTTCTCTGCCAAAAACAATATTGTTGTAAATGGTATCATTAAATAATATAGATTCTTGATTAACAATACCCATTAAACTTCGTAAAGAATTTTGACTAATGGTTTTTACGTCAATTCCATCTATTTGGATACTTCCAGATTTTGGATCAGAAAACCGAGGAATAAGATCTAATAAGGTTGATTTTCCTCCACCAGATGGACCTACCAAAGCAACAGTTTTTCCTTTAGCAATAGAGAGGTTGATGTCTTGTAATATTTGCTTTTCACCATAAAAAAAATCAACATGGTT
>JBILPO010000116.1:0-6259 GCA_044373805.1 Pelobium sp. | reverse complement strand
TATAGCGAAGAGTTTAAGCTTAAAGAAGCCGAGTTTAATAATGCATTTGAAGAGAAAAAATTAAAGGTCATTGAATTAGACTATGCCTTAACAAAAAATGAAAATGTGGAGGCCTTAAGTAGCCAGGTAAAAGCCGCAAATCAAAAATTACAAGATAAAAGAACCGAAGCTTTAGCCATTATGAAAAAGAATGATGCCAAAGCAGATACTGATGATACCAATTATGTATTTCTTCGTTTTGTGACCCAATATTTACCCCAAGGCTTAATTGGTTTATTAATTGCCATTGTTTGTATGGCCTCTATGGGCTCAACGGCAAGTGCATTAAACTCTTTAGCTTCCACCACCTCGGTAGATATTTATAAAAGATTTATTAATAAAGGAGGGTCGGAATTAAATTACCTGAACATTAGTAAGCTAGCCACATTGTTTTGGGGCATTTTGAGTATTGGAATGGCACTTTATGCCAGTAAATTAGGCAACTTATTAGAAGCAGTAAACATATTAGGTTCCTTATTTTACGGAACCATTTTAGGAGTATTTTTAGTGGCTTTTTATTTTAAAAGAATTGGCGGACAGGCCGTTTTTTACAGTGCTATCATCAGTGAAATCATCATTTTTATTGCCTTTAAATATGACTGGATGGCTTACCTATGGCTCAATGTCTTTGGTTGCGCTTTAGTCATCAGCTTTGGATTTTTGATACAAAAATTTGTACCCGCTAAAACAGTAAAGCAGGTATAAATTTATCTAAGGCATTACATCTTTCTTAAAAAACAGGTGTCTATTTGTCTTAAAAACTCAGCTCCAATAAAATAGGGCAGTGGTCAGAGTGTTTGGCTTCTGGTAAAATAGTGGCTCTTTTTAAATTGTTTTCAAGGGCGGTAGTCACCAAATGATAATCAATACGCCAACCTAAGTTTTTAACTCGGGCTCCAGCCCTGTAACTCCACCAAGTATAATGATGAGGATCAGTATTAAAATGCCTGAAAGTATCTATGAAGCCGCTTTTTATGAAGTTTTCCATCCATTCTCTTTCTTCGGGTAAAAACCCAGATGAATTGGCATTAGATTTTGGATTATGGATATCAATAGGTTTATGGCAAATGTTATAATCGCCAGAAATCACCATTTTAGGGTATTTAATTTTTAGCCCATCAATGTAATCTGCAAAATCTTCTAAAAATTTATATTTAAAAAGCTGACGCTCGTCGCCACTAGAGCCTGATGGAAAGTAGGTGCTCATCACAGAAAAATCCTTAAAATCAGCTCTTATCACTCTGCCTTCACGGTCATATTCTTCAATACCACAGCCATATTCTACATGGTCGGGTTCTATTTTACTAAAAATGGCGGTTCCAGAATATCCTTTTTTTTCTGCCGGATACCAATAATGCTTATATCCTAATTGCTCTAAAACTAAAATATCTACAATTTGATCTGGCGTGGCTTTTATTTCTTGTAAACAAACCACATCGGCATCAGTAGCTTGCAGCCAAGCAAACCATTCTTTATTAATTGCCGCCCTAATTCCGTTTACGTTGTAAGAGATAATTTTCATTTGCTTAAGCCTTTTAATAATTTTCTAGTTTCTCCCTTTTTTAATAAAGTCACCTGCATTTTTACATCTTCTTTTGGGCGGTTATTTCCATCTACAGCAAGTGCCGTAATTTTATCAACCATTTCTAAGCCTTTTACTACTTCACCATAAACGGTATAAGACTGATCTAAAAATGGAGTGCCTCCTATGGTTTTGTAAATTGCTCTTTGCTCTGCAGGGATTTTTCTACCAGCTAATCGGCCATTTTCAACGGCATCTAGTTCTGCATCGGTGTAAACTTTCCCTTGTACAATATAAAACTGGCAACCGCTAGAAGCTTTTTCGGGGTTATTATCTCGGGCGGCAGCCAATACTCCTTTTTTGTGAAATAAATTGGGCACAAACTCAGCAGGTACGGTATAACCTATATCGCCATTACCTAATTGATCGCCTGCTTTGGCTGTTTTAGAATTGGGATCGCCACCTTGAATCATAAAGTTTTTAATCACTCGGTGAAAAAGCGTTCCGTTCAGTGAACCTTCTTTGGCTAACTTAATAAAGTTATCGCGGTGTTTTGGCGTCTCGTTGTAAAGTTTGATAAAAACTTCGCCATAAGTAGCGCTAATTTTAACGTAAGTATTTTTAGGTTTAGCCGCCATTGCCTGCAAACTAAATACTGTAAATAGTAATAATATCGCTTTTTTCATTTAACAGCGTTTGGTTGTAATATGTAAATAATTGGAATCAACAAATTTGTAATGGATCTAAAATTAAGATGTTTTTGAAGATTAAAAAATATCTTCAAAATATTTTACAATTAAGGTTTTCAGAAGCATCTCCTGCTCCAAAACATTGTAAGCAGGAATAGTCATCATTCTTTTCCAATGAGGCCAACCATCTTGGTCTACACCTTCTAATTCATAAAAACCAAGTTCAGAAAAAAGCCTGCAATTAGCAATGTGCATGAGTTCTTCTTTTTGCCTTTTGCTAAATTTCTTTGGTCCTTTTCCCAATTCCTGTACGCCAATTAAAAATAAAATTACTTTTAAATCGGGCGCTTCGTTATCAAACTGCTGAGCTAGTTTATTTTGTAGCTCCTTAAATTTTACGTTAACTTCTGAGGGTTTCATCAATAGCAAATATATAAATGATGTGCACTTAAGACTGTAAAATTTTAGGCTATTTAAAACTACATCATGCTAATGTTACTTTCAAATCACATAATTAAAGCCGAATTACTTAAATTTGCAATTATGTATAAAGGTTTTGCAAAAATAACGCTGTGCATTACACTCACACTTTCTATGTTAAGTGCGGCTATACCTTTGCATAATGTTTTTCACAACCATTATTTTATTAAAATAGATGATTGCGCAGAGAATACCTGTAAAAGTCATTTAAAAAACCATACCGAACACTGTCACACGCATTCTGATGCGGTTTTTCTGGCAGATTTACCCAAAGAAATTGTTGTGATAAATTTGCTGCAAAATGTAAAACAGCTGCAAAATTTCTTCAAAGAAGACAATTATTTTCAATTCTTTTTCCTCACTAAAAATAAGGCTCCCCCTGCTTTAATTATTGCGTAATACGTTTTTAATTAATTTCCACTTATTTTTTTAAAATGATTTTTTTAAAAAAGCTATTTTCTATGGCATTCATCATGCTTTTAGGATGTAGTGATATTGCATATGGTCAAGATTGTGATTTAATGTTGTTTGGCGCCGTAAAAGATGCTCAAAGCGGCGATCTATTGCCGGGCGCTAGTTTAAAATTAATTGAAAGTAAACAACAAGTAGTAACTGATATTGATGGCCATTATCACTTTGAAAATCTCTGTAAAGGGGTGTATAATTTAGAAATTACTTTTATAGGTTTTCAAACGGTTAAACAAAAAATCAGTATTACAAAAAACACAGAATTAAATATTCTTTTAAAAGTAGATCCTAGCTTATTAAGCGAAGTGGTAATTACTGAAAAGAAAGCTATTGAGGCGCCTGTGCAAACCAAGTCCGTTTTAAGCGGGAAAGATTTAGAGCTAACCAAAGGAGCGAGCCTAGGAGAAGCACTTAAAAAAATTCCAGGTTTAAGTTCTATACAAACTGGTCCTTCTATTTCCAAGCCAGCCATTCATGGCATGCACTCTAACCGAGTTTTAATTTATAATGCAGGCGTAAGACAAGAAGGTCAGCAATGGGGTGCTGAGCATGCTCCAGAGATAGACCCTTTAATTGCTGATCAAATTGTGGTTTTAAAAGGCGCTTCGGCTGTAGCCTATGGTTCTGATGCTATTGCGGGCGTAATTTTAGTAGAGCCTCAAGAACTGCAATATGGAAAAGGCTTTAATGGCGAAGCCAATTTAATTGGCGGGTCTAATAACGGACAAGCGTTGTTTAATGTGAAGGTAGAGAACTCTTCTTTAAAGAATCCTAATTGGAGTTGGCGGGCATATGTAACCTCTCAAATTGCGGGAAACGCAAAGGCGCCAAATTATTACCTGGCAAATACTGGCTACCAGCAATTAAATGGAGCGGTAATGTTGGGCTATAAAATCAAAGGTTTTGGAGCCGAAATTTATGCCAGTAGTTTTAACTCCAAGCTTGGGGTTTTTAGAGGAGCTCAAATTGGTAGCACTACCGATTTGCAAAACGCTATTGACGGATTAAGACCCCTGCCCGATGCAGATTTTGGCTATAGTATTGGTCGTCCTTATCAATTGGTGAGTCACAGTATTATTAAACTTAAATCGTTTTTTGAATCTAAAGGTTTGGGAACTTTTGAGTTACAATACAGTTTTCAGCAAAATAATAGGGAAGAATACGACCAAATAAGAGCTTCAGCAGGTAAAGATTATCAATTAAGGTTTGAGCTTTCTACGCACAACTTAGATTTCCATTTAGACCATAAAATTGGCGATAAAATTTCTGGTAAAGTTGGGGCTACAGGTGTATTTCAACAAAACTTTTACGATGGCCGCTTCTTAGTCCCATTTTTTAATAGTGCGGCATCTGGGTTTTATGTTTTAGAGAAATATCACTCTAATAAATTTGAAATTGAAGCCGGCTTACGTTATGATTATAAATACATGATTGCAAGGTTGCGAGAAAACCCAAATGTTTCAACCTCGCCAGAAATCAAACCCGAGTTTAATTTCAGTCAGTTCTCTGCTTCTTTAGGCACAAACTATCAAATTGGAAATGCGGTGTTAGCTAATTTTACTTTTAGCAAAGGCTGGCGCCCACCTTCCATTAACGAATTGTTCAGTTTTGGTACACACCAAGGAAGCGGAACTTTTGAAATTGGAGACAGAAATTTAGTAGAAGAAAGTGCTTTTAATTTTTCTGCCGGATTAAAAAAAGAACAAGGGAAATTCACATTTGACGCAAACGCATACCTCAATTTAATTGACAATTACATTTACTTAAAACCCAGTAACGAGTTAATCTTAACCAGCCGCGGCGCATACCCAACATTTAATTATGTACAGGTAAATGCAAGGTTCGCCGGTATAGATTTCTCTAGTGGTTTACAAGTAAGCAATCGCTTACAATTGTTAGGGAAATACTCAACCGTAAGAGCATACAATAGAAATACAGATGCGCATTTAGAATTTATACCAGCAGATAAATTTGGATTAGATGCCGTTTTCAATTTCGAAAGTATAGGGAAATTTAAAAAGAGCACTTTAGATTTCGGCGTTAGCCACACCACTCGTCAGGATAGAGTTTTGCAAGCCCAAGACTATGCCGCAACGCCAGCTGCTTACACCCTGTTTTCGATGGATTTAAGTACCAACATTAATTTATTTAAAAAGTCACTCGGTTTTAGCCTTACCGTTCAAAATTTAACTAACCAGGTTTATAGAGATTACCTCAACAGGTTCAGATATTTTGCTGATGAACAAGGCCGTAATTTTATTTTTAGAACAAAAATTCCTTTTTAACTCATTTAAAACTTAACAACATGTACAATAACAAATTAAAATTTATAGCTATAGCAATTGCAGTTCTTACCCTATCATTAAACGGATGTAAAAAAGACGATTTACCAGGTGTTGAAGAAGAAGAACTAATTACCACCATCAGGTTAAAATTTACCAACACAGCAAACGCTAATGATGTAAAAACAATTACCTGGAAAGATATAGACGGTACCGGCGGGAACGCTCCTGTAATTGACGCTTTAAGCTTAAAATCAGGCTCAACTTACGCGGTTATAGTTGATGCCGTACTTAATGAAACCGTTAGTCCTGCCGAAGATATAAAAGCAGAAGTAGCAGCCGAAAAAGATGAACACTTATTTGTTTACAAAGCATCTGGGGCTAACTTAACTTTTAGCAATTTCGATAAGGATGTAAACAACCTTGCAGTTGGATTAAGCGCAACCGCAACCACAGGAGCGGCAAGTACAGGTACCTTTACTATTATTTTAAGACACCAACCAAACGGAGCAAAAAACGGAACAGAAACTCCGGGCAGTACAGATTTAGAAGCAGTATTTCAAACAGCTATTATTAACTAATTTAAAACAGCTTAAAATGGCGCTCAGTTTTTATTGCTGAGTGCCATTTTTTTGAATCAACCTATTTAGGTTAGCAGCCTAAATTTTAGCCGTTTTTGGCCTTTATTAAGCTTAGAATAAATCTTTATTTTATCATCATTTAGCCCTTGCAAATTTTGTGGGGGCTTTTTTGTGGGTTTATTTTAAGGTAAAGAGTAT
>JBILPO010000115.1:0-6274 GCA_044373805.1 Pelobium sp. | reverse complement strand
TTACCATTAATTGTTACTCTACCTTCTTCAATAACTCTATCAGCCTCTCTTCTTGAGCAAAAACCAGTATCACTAATGGCTTTATTTAGTCGTAAAGTTTCTTGTGGAACTGACATGTAGCAGGATATTTAAAAAGGACTTTTTAGGTCTCTAAAATTTTGAAGGGCAATATCTTTACAAGAAAGAAGGACGTCTTTACTTTCAATTTTCCAATCAATTTTTAAATCTTCATCGTTCCACATTACGCCAATTTCAGCATCTCTTTGGTATAGATTAGTACATTTATAGCTAAAAATGGTATTGTCTTCTAAGGTTGAAAAACCATGTAAAAAACCTGGCGGAATCCAAAACATTTTAAAATTTTCACTACTTAATTCCAAACTAAGATGTTCCCCATAAGTAGGAGAGTCTTTTCTAATATCAACAGCAATATCTAAAACTTTTCCTTGAATAACTCTTACTAATTTACCTTGAGCATAAGGATTTACTTGCGCATGTAAACCTCTCAAAGCACCTTTTTGGGAAAAAGATTGATTATCCTGTACAAAATCAGCATCTATACCAGCATCTTTAAATGCTTTTTGGTTATAGCTTTCAAAAAAATAACCCCTATCATCTTTCCAGATTTTTGGTTCTATAATTAAAAGATCTTTTATTGGGGTTTCAATAATATTCATTTGCTTGGTCTATAAAGATTCTAAAACACTTCTAAAGGCTACATAGCCATTCTCAAATTTTTGTTTAAAATCTTCCTGAAGTTTAGGGGAGTAATTCTCGCGATAATCAATCAGTTTATCCATATCATCTGTAATATATTGGGCGCAATAAGTGACGCCTTCGTTTACAGGTTCTGTTAATTTTAATAGTACGCAGGAGGTGAACTTTCCTGACGCCATCACTGCGGGCATATGAATTTGCTGCATAAATGTTAAATATTCATTGTGAATGTTTTCTTCCAGAATGACGGTGACATTATAAATAATCATGCGGCTAAGTTAGCCATAGAGATTTTATTATAAACTATCTCCTCGTAAATTTCTAAATCTTTTTCTTGCTTCTATTACATACAAACTTCCTGGGAAGTTGGTGAGCAGTAGTTCATAATGTTTTTGTGCATTGGCTTTGTCATTTAGTTTTTCTTCTTCAATTGTTGCCAAGGTGAATAAGGCATCATCGGCCCAAATGCTGGAAATGTATTTTTCTGTAATTTCTTTTAACACATCAGCCGCTTTATGATAATCATTTTGCTTTCTGTAAATTTTTGATTTAGTCATTAAAACATCATCAGCTAAATCGTTTTGCGGGAAAAGAATGTTTATGCTGTCTAAAACGGAAATTGAGGCTTCACTTTGATTTTTAAAGAACAGAAGTTCTGCTTTAGCATATATTTTAAGCGCATTTCCGGTACTATCAAAAGCCAAATTATCTTGCAAAAGTAAGCTTAAATCTAAGGCGTCATTTGCAATTAGTTGAGAAGTAGAGGCTTTTAACACATCTAATTGAGCTTTTGCCCAGCTAAAATCAGAATTATAAAAAGAAAGTCGGGCATTTTTAAATTTAGCTTCTTGTCCCAAAGGCTCATTACTAAATGATTTCTCCACCTGTCCGTAAAGTAATGTGGCTTCCCATCTGTCGTTATTAAGGACGTAAATATCGGCTAAGTCTAGTTTTACCTCTGCTAGGGTTTGTGGTTTTGTACCATTAAAAGTGAGTATTTGTTCTAATAAATCTTGTGCTTCTATTTGTTTATTTAGATAGTATGCTTTGATGTTGGCTAATTGCCTAATTGCAAAAATAGTTTGGTTGTTATTTCCAAATTCAGAGAGTAAGTTTTCATAAGAAGAAACTAAGTTTTCTAGATCCTGATTGGTGTACAAGCCTTCTAAAATTTGCTGGTTTTTATTTTTTAGCAGCGAAACTTTTGCAGGGATATAGTATGGAGAACTTTCCCCCTTGCCCACTAGGTATTCAAATGCTTTATTGGCGGCCTCATAAGCTTTATTTTCTGATAATAAACTCCCCAAATTGAACACTCTACCACCAGTATCGTTCATCCGTTTATCTAAAGCTATCATTTGAATTAAAGCTAAATCAAATTGTTTTTGTTGGATGTATTGCCAAGCCAAAAAATCAATATAGTTTACATTTTGAGGGTCTTTCTGAATTTTCTTTAATAATTGAGATTTAAGATTATCATAATCAGCATCTGTTTCAAAAGTTCTGCTAACGCTAGTTTTTGCCATTTGAAGCATCTCTGGTCGGTTTTCAATAAGCTTTAAAAGTTCAACAACTAAGCCATCTTTAATTCTTTTAAATCGGTATAAATTAATTAGTTCGTAAATAAAGGAATCTTCATTTTTTAATAATTTTCTACCGTTTAAAAAGGCTTTAATGGCATAATCATAATTAGCAGAGGAATAAAAGGAATTGGCTATTTCTGTAATTTCAAATTCATCTGCCGGCATATTTTGAATCACGCTATCAAAGATCTTATTAGCAGCCGCTAAATCGCCTTTTTCAAGATAAAGCTGCCCTAAGTCTAATTTGAAATTTGGGTTTTCTTTTATTTTTTTATTGATGATTTTCTCGGCTTCATCATATTGTTTGAGTTTGAGGAGTGTATTTAAATAATCGTTATAATATTTGGTTGATCCATTTTTAGCCTGATATAATTTGGCATAAATTGTTAGCGCTTTTTCATATTCGCCATTTCTAAAAAATTGCTCAGCTATTAATGGATCATTTAAATTTTGCGCAAAAACCGGAAAACTTATCGAGATTATAATAATTATAAATAGAGATTTTTTTATTTGAAGCATGATATTAAAATTAAAAAAATAAACTTAGAAGCAGTAACTATTTGCTTTTTACTTGTTTAATACTTGTATTTTAAATGTTACTCATTTTATATAGTCTTCTTATTCAGATTTAGTTAATTTGGTGATTATATTATCTTAGTTTTAGAAATCGACGACTAAAAAAAAGCTTAACTTGATGTTGGATTTGTGTAAAAAATACTTTTATATCTGTTTAAGTGTGCTGGTGTTAGGCTGCGGTACCAATACTAAAACAGAAAAAATAAAGGCAGAGGTTTTTTTTAACGATCCTCAAAAATCTTCTTTTCATATTTCTCCCGACGGCAAATATCTTTCTTATTTACAACCCTATAAAGGCAAACTCAATATTTTTGTTCAATCATTAGAACGTAATGAGGTTACTCAAATTACAGCTTATGTAGATAAGTCTGTTAAGAATTATTTTTGGGCAGGTAATGAGAAGCTTTTTTACATGAAAGATAAGGATGGTTTACAGCATTATCAGCTTTTCTCGGTTAATAAAGATGGATCTAAAACTAGCCTGATAGAAACCGATACAGATACCAGAGTTGAAATTATTGATCAAATGAAAAATGATGATCAGTATATTTTGATAGCGATGAACGAGCGTAATCCAGAGAATTTTGACGTTTATAAATTAGATATCAATACCGGTCAAAAAACAATGATTATTAAAAATCCTGGAAGTATTGTTGAGTGGATATCTGATAAAGAGGGAAACGTTAGACTTGCTGTAGGTAGCGATGGTGTAAATGAAACCTTATACTATAGAGAAAATAACAAGGGAGAATTTAAACCTGTAATTAGTAACAATTTTAAGAATACACTAAAACCTTTAGGCTTCACTAATCAGAAAAATCATATTTATGCTTTATCAAACATAAATAGAGACAAATTGGCTTTGGTAGATTTTGATTGCTCTACAGGGAAAGAAATAAAAGTAATTTACGAAAATCCCGAAGCTGATATATTGGATGTAATTTATTCAAAGTCATCTAATAAGCTGTCATATCTTACTTATGAAATTTCTAAAAGAGAAATTTTCTTTTTAGACAATCAAGTAAAAGAGATGTACAATGATGTACGCTCACAACTCCCAAGTCAAGAGGTGAAAATTATAGATAGAGATCAAAAAGAAAAAAGTTTTTTGATTAAAACCTATACTGACAAAGATCCAGGGGCATATTATTTATATCAAGATAAGAAACTAATTAAGTTAGCTGATTTAAACCCAGAAATTAAGGCTGACCAAATGTGTGAAATGAAGCCTGTAAGCTATAAAAGCCGAGACGGACTAATGATACATGGTTATTTAACTATTCCGTTAAATAAAAAGGGAGAAAACTTACCTTGCGTGGTTATTCCGCATCAAGGGCCAGCAACTAGAAATATCTGGGGCTACTCACCAGAAGTCCAATTTTTAGCCAATAGAGGATATGCTGTTTTTCAGATGAATTTTCGTGGTTCTTCCGGTTACGGAAAAGATTTTCAAACTGCAGGTCATAAGCAATGGGGCAAAAAAATTCAGGATGATATTACCGACGGTGTAAATTGGTTAATTAGTGAAAACATTGCAGATTCAGAAAAAATAGCAATTTATGGTTATAGTTTTGGCGGATATGCAGCTTTAAATCAAGCTATTTATCATCCAGATTTATACCAATGCGCTGCGTCTTACTCTGGTTTTATCAATTTATTTACTTACATAAAGGGATTTCCTGCCTATTACAAGCCTTATCAGCAAATGTTAAATGAGATTATTGGAAATCCAAAGCTTGATGCTGATTACCTTAAATATGCATCGCCAATTTTTCAGATAGATAGAATTAAAACCCCTCTTTTAATTGCTCAAGGAGGGAAAGACGATAGGGTTAACGTTAATGAAACGAACCAGTTTGTGAAGGAGTTAAAGAAAAAAAATATTAAAGTAGAATATATTTTAAACGATAACGAGAGTCATTATTTTAGAGATCCGGCTAATAGGCTGGCATTTTATAAAAAGTTAGAACTTTTTTTAGATAAATATTTGCATCCAGATAAATATTAAATGGACGCAAAAAAGAATAGCTATAGAAAAAATTTTATGCTGATCATATCATTTATGGTATTGATCTCTATTTCTTTAGTGATAGCCTTGTTTTTGGGATATAATTTAACTAAAAAATACATAGAGAATGAATTTGCTTCTTTAAAAATAGAAGTGCATGAACAAACTATAGCGCCTTACAATAGCCTTTTTCAGAATAAAATTCCCGAAATTTCTTTTTATCAAGGATTCTTAGATTCGCTATCTGCGGCAAAATACGTAGATATCATTTTTAAAAATTATCCTTTTGTAGAGAAAATTCAATTTTTTGATACACAAATAAGTAATCGCGTAATAGAAGATGGTTTAAGGGTTCGAAAACTTTCTTTAGGCGTTAAAAGCTTATATCAGTTCGGCCGAAATATCCCTAAAGATTCTATTTTAATATTTAAGAATAATAAACCGGGCACCTTATCACTTAAAAGTGGCGACGAATTCAATAAAATAGGGTTAAAATTTGCTAGCTATGTAGAAACGGCCGATACGACCAAGGCTTTCACCAATGATCAGATATTTAAGATTTTTTATAGTATCGCATCTAACAAAATAAACTACATGAACATCCCTAGGAGGGAAGACATTAAAATCTATCAGGATTTGATGTTGAAGGACAGAGCTCCTTCGCCGCTTTTTGAGCAAGATATTTTTTCTTTTGAACTCAATCCATTCAAGCTGCAAATCAAAAATATTCACCCAGAATTATATCAATTTATTAGCATAAGGCCACTTTCATACGATCCAATTTTAGAACGACCAGATTTAGTGACTACAGATATTACTTTACCTGGTGCTTTCGCTGATTATAAAATTTACTTTGCTAGTGAAAAAGAATTTTTAAATAAAGAAGTTACGGACAGGTTTTTGCCAATTGCAGTGGGTGTTTTTGTTATTTATTTTGTTTTGGCATTCATTACTTTTCTTATTTATAGAAATTTGAATGTGAATGAAAAAATGTTTAGCCTTCAATATGATTTCATTAATAATTTTACCCACGAGTTTAAAACGCCAGTTTCAGTAATTAAAATCGCGGGTAATAACATTTTAAATGCAAAAGAGCTAAGTGAAAAAGAGCGTTTGAGGTATGGGAAAATTTTAGACGAAGAAGCTGATAAGTTGAATGATCTGATGAATAAACTACTATCTTTCACACAAATTGAGAATAAGGCAATTAAAATAAAATCTCAGGAAGTAAATTTAGAAGTTTTCTCTCAGAATATCATTGATGCTTTTCAGCTAAAATATCCAGATTATGAAATTGAATTAAACATTGCAGACGTTTCCCACTTTTTTACCGATCCGGTTTTACTAAGTAGCATTTACCATAATTTAATGGAGAATGCTTACAAGTACG
>JBILPO010000114.1:0-6317 GCA_044373805.1 Pelobium sp. | reverse complement strand
TTATGCCTCCAATCAATTTTTTAAATCAGAAATAGTACGACAGGTATTGGTAGACAATGAAATTGAAGCTGTAATTATAAACAAGCAAGATTCTTCTTATAAATTTGGCGAAGTGGAGGTCCACATCAGACAAGCTGATTTTGAAAAAGCATCCGAAATTATTTTAACTAACGACCTTTAATATAGATTAATGAAAACCAGAGCAATAACCAGTTTTGTTTTTGTCTTAGTAATGCTGACATCCTTACTTTTAGGACCTTATGTTTTTACCGGGTTTTATATTTTTTTAAGCTTGGTTTGCGTTATGGAGTTTTTTACTTTGGTTAAAACCACCGGCATTAGGCCGCACCGCTCTATTGGCTACGTAGCCGCCTTAATTATATTTGCATCTGTAGCCGGAAAGCAGTTTTTTGTGTATGAAACCAAGTGGCTATTAATTAATATTCCCTTGTTTTTTGGCATTTTTATTAGAGAGCTTTACAAAAAATCTACCCTCCCTTTTAGCAATATTGCCTATACTTTTTTGGGCTTAATTTATGCTGTTGTCCCTTTCATTTTCTTTTTTAGTTTAGCTTTTATATCGGGCAGCTATAACGTTCACTTGGCTTTAGGTTTTTTTTTAATGCTTTGGGGGAATGATACCGGCGCTTACCTTTTTGGGGTAAAATTTGGAAAAACACGCCTTTTTGAAAGACATTCTCCAAAAAAGTCTTGGGAAGGTTTTACAGGCGGAATTTTCACCAGTTTAGTAATCGGTTTTATTTTATCTATCTATTTCACAGATTACGCCATACAACATTGGTTAATTATGGCGCTCATTATTTCTTGCTTTGGCACATTAGGAGATTTAGTAGAATCTATGTTTAAACGAAGCATAGATATTAAAGACTCTGGAACGATACTTCCAGGCCACGGAGGTTTTTTAGATCGCTTTGACGGCTTACTGCTTTCGGCGCCCGTAATTTTCGTTTACCTGTATTTAATTACTTATTAGTAATTTCGCATAAAATTTTAAAAAAATGACTATTCACAAAGAAGGCTATACCTCTATCGCGTTAAGCATATTATTTATTTTTGTAACCAATACTATTATCAAATATTACCTGCCAGATGCCACCTGGCTTATTTGGTTTTGGTACATCCTTTCTTTCGCCTTATTTATCATCATTTTACAGTTTTTTAGAAGCCCGAGTAGGGAATTAACAGTGGATGATCGTAAAGTTATTTGCCCTGCCGATGGCAAAGTCGTGGTGATTGAAGAAACCGAAGAAACCGAATTTTTAAAAGACAAACGTATTCAGGTTTCAGTTTTTATGTCGCCCGTTAATGTGCATATCAATAGAAACCCACTCAGTGGAGTAGTAAAATACTTTAAATATCACCCAGGGAAATACCTTTATGCTTGGAACCCAAAATCATCAACCGAAAACGAAAGAACAACCACAGTAGTAGAACATAAAAGCGGCGTTCAAGTGCTTTACCGTCAAATTGCGGGCGCATTAGCTCGCAGAATTGTTTGGTATGTAAAAGAAGGCGATACAGTAGAGCAAAGTCAAGAATTTGGCTTTATTAAATTTGGTTCAAGAGTAGATATTTACTTACCCTTAGGCACACAAATTAACGTGAATTTAAACGAAGATGTTAAAGGCGGAGTAACCGTTTTAGCCACACTTTCTTAAATTTTAGAAAAGCAATTTCCGTGTTTCAAATGGATGGATAGCCTCGCTGTCCATTCATACGGCTTCAGGCCTTAGGCTTTTGGCCGGTATCCATTCCATCAAGTTTATTTAAGTAGGGCTGGTGGTGTAAAAAAGAAGGGGGATAACAGATTTAGGGGTTAATCTTCACTATTTCCTTAAAACCATCACTCAATCATCTACCAAAGATCAAAAAACCTCTACCAACGGGTTCTTCACTAAATATCAGGGTTTAGTCGATTCTTTTTCTCGTTCGTCTATTCATCCTCCGCATTAGTATAAAGTATTCTTTTACCTGCTAAAAAGATTGAATATTTGAGTGTTGAACAAAATCATAATCATCGTGAAAAAATCATTACCCTTTTTATCTCCTTATTTATTGATGATATTTCCGGTGATCATCTTTCTATCAACTACTTTAGTTTTTAAACCAAATACACCAGCAAAAGATTTTGCTACTATTGATATCAAAAATAACCGGCTGGCCAATACCCGTCATATCGCTAATGTTAAACAATTAAAAAAAAATAATGCTGCAGGAACTCATCATCCAAACTAAAAACCTCAATTTTAATTTTGCACAGCAAAAAGTGCTAGATCAACTTTCATTAGAAGTACCAAAAGGCGGTATTTATGGTTTCTTAGGTCCAAACGGATCAGGTAAAACCACCACCATTAAACTGCTGCTGAATCTGCTAAAATCCGACGAAAAAAATATTTTCCTTTTTGGGAAAGAGCTGCAAGAAAACCGAACCGAAATATTAAAAAAAATAGGTTCGCTGGTAGAACAACCTGCCATTTATCCACACCTTACCGGCTATGAAAACTTAAAAACCAGAGCCATGCTTTTACAGGTTTCTAAAAGTAAAATCGGCGAGATTTTAGAGCTGGTTGGGCTTACCGATGCCGCTAATAAAAACGCCGAAAAGTATTCTTTAGGAATGAAACAACGCTTGGGGATTGGATTAGCATTATTAGACGATCCCGAATTATTGATTTTAGATGAGCCCACCAATGGGTTAGATCCAAATGGCATTATAGAAATCAGACACCTGATTAAAGATTTAGCCGAAAACCATCAAAAAACCATTTTTATTTCCTCGCATTTACTGGCCGAAATAGAAAGAATAGCTACCCATGTTGGGATTATCAATAAAGGTAAAATGCTTTTTCAGGGAAATATCCATGAGCTTCATTCTTTGAAAACAAGCCTAGTTTGTATAGAAACAAACGACAATGAAGCGGCTCAATCTATTTTAAAATCGAAATATCCAGCGTTAAGCCTTAACGGTCACTTAGAAATCCCTTTTGAAAGTTTAGAACAAATGGGCTTCATCAATCATCAATTAATCCAAAATGATTTGATTGTTTACAGCATTTATAAACAGAAAAAAGACTTGGAATCTTTATTCTTAGACATCACTAACGCTTAAATCTTATGAAAACTTTTTTACTTTCTCTACATTCAGAATATTATAAAACCCGTAAAACCTTAGCCTTTTGGGGCGCCATTGTTTTACCTGTGTTTTTGTGCACTGTGGTTTTTTTAGGCTATTATATAAAAGCAGATGAGGTGATGCTGAAATTGGCAAAAGCACCTCCAATGGTGATTTGGACGCAGTACTCCTTCGCCATTATTGGGGTAATGGGCACTTTACTTTTGCCTATGTATTTGGTATTTATGACATACTCAGTAAATAATATAGAACACAAAGCAGATACCTGGAAAAGTCTGTTTTCTTTACCGATCCCAAAATGGAAAATTTACTATAGCAAAGCCTTGTACACCATTTTACTAATTACTTTAAGCATGCTTCTTTTTGTGGGTTTAACTTTGGCTTATGGTTATATTTTAGGCTGGTTAAAACCCCAATTAACTTTACAGAATGTTCAATTCAATGATATATCAAACATTATAGGTTCTCTTTATTTAAAAATGTTTTTGGCTTCCTTAGGCATTATTTCCATCCAGTTTTTAATGAGTTTGGTTTGGAAAGATTTTTTAAAACCTATGGGAATCGGTTTTCTATTATTAGTGACCGCTATGATTGTTTTAAGATGGGAATACAGCTATTTAATTCCGTATACCCACCCAATAAAAGCGCTCATGTCTTCTAGCGGTAAAGAGATAGAAATTTTTACTAAAGAGGTTTGGGTGAGTTTTGCTTATGCAGCTGTGTTTTTTACTGCTGGTTATTTTATTGTGATTAAACGAAGTGTAAAATAAGGCTGCTTTAAAAAACGATTAAACAGTTTTATTGTTCTAATGTTAACTAAAATAAGCGTCGTGTTTATGCGTTTTTTTGTGAATGCTTTTTCCAGCTTATTAGCGTGTGGGTAAATCTTTAAAGAAAACGATAGTCGCTTAAAATTTTTAATTTAAATTCTGCATAATGAAGTTGATGTTTTTATTGATTACTGTTTTTGGGGGAATTAATACCGGCTTTACCCAAACTAAAAGCTTTCGCGAGGTTTTGGTTTTTGCGCCAGAAGGGCTTTCCGAAAAATTAGATCAGCAACTGAAGATTTTAAAATCTGACCCAAAAGGATTACAAGAACGAGATATTAAAATAAGCGAGAATAGGTTGACGCCAGAAAACTTAGCTCGATATAAAAACTTCACCCTTTCTAAACAAAATTTCACTTTTATTTTAATTGGAAAAGATGGTGGAGAAAAATATAGATCAACAGAGGTGGTGAGTTTAGTGAAATTATATAGCTTAATTGACGCTATGCCTATGCGTAAATATGAATTGGGAAAGCAATAATCTTTGCTTGATTGGGGTTTTTTATTTATGAATTCTTTTGCCCCAACCAAGGCAAATTGCTATTGGAGTTGGCTTTACATCAATTTAGATTTCTATATTCCAAAGGTGTTTGACCTGTCTTTTTTTTGAATAGTTTATTAAAGTATTGTGGGTAGTCAAAACCTAAATTATACGCTATTTCATTAATGGTTAAATTTGTATTAATCAGATGGTTTTTTGCGGCTTCTATAAGGTAAAAATGAATATGTTCTTGTGTGTTTTTGCCTGTTTCTTTTTTAAGAACATCGCTTAAATAACTTGGAGACAAGTGAACTTGACTGGCTAAATATTTTACCGTTGGCAATCCTTGTTCTTTAATTTTGATTTCCGCAAAATAATGATTTAAGATATTTTCAATTTGTGCAACTATTGTTTTGTTGGTTTGGCTCCTGGTTATCATTTGCCTGCCATAAAACCTTAAACAATAATTCAATAACAATTCTATGGTAGAAACAATAATATACTGGCTGTGCACATCTATATTCTCTTGTAGTTCTATCTGTATTTTTTGCACACATTCATACAAAATATTTTTTTCTTTGTCTGAAAGGTGAAGCGCTTCTGAGGTCTCATAGGTAAAAAAACTATAGTCTTTTATTTTGTCATTCAATGAGGTTGCCCTTATCAAATCAGGATGAAAAAACAAACCCCAACCCAACATATTTTCTTTGGCTTCTACTTCATTATCTATTTCTACGACTTGGTTGGGCGCTATGCAAATTAAATTTCCGTCTTGAAAATCAATGGTTTTTCTGCCGTATTTAATGTTGTTTTTGCAATAGTTTTTAAACATTATTGAATAAAAGTTGGTAGTGATTTTAGAACTTTGTTCTATTTGTTCACTTACTTTACTAAAATCTAATACCGCTACTAAAGGGTGCTGACTATGACCTAAATCAAATAATTTATAAAGGTCTGAAACCGTGTAAAGTTGAATTATCGGTTTCATATTTTATCTACAAAATCTTTTAGATAGTCAAGGTAACTATGTCCACGTCTTTCGGCAAAGAAATCTAAGCTCAAAACAATACTTGCTTTTATAAACAAACCTAAGCCCAAGCCCCTCCAAAAAGTGTCATTTGTTGAGCTATACATTAACGCCATTCCTAAAATTATCAATGCAATTTCTACATATCTATAAACCACAAAATTACTCATTACTTTTTCCATTCTTGGAATTTCATCTTTAACGACTTTTTGAGGCTGCTGGTTAATATAATTTTCTACCCTAATGATGTCTTTTGGGCTACGGGTTACAATGGTATAACCTACCACAAACTCCAATAGGGCAACCACTAAAAAAGGAATGGCTACGCCTTTCCAAAACGAGGTTTTAAGGACAAAAGCAAAGTAAAGAGCCATTGCCAAAGCAATAACTCCTATTGTGATGAATACATAACTCTCTGCCTTTTCACCATTAAAATATTTTATAATTGAATTCATACCGTTCTTATTTAAAGACCAAATTGAGATTTAATCCCGCCAATAAAAGTTGCATCGTCATATTGTTGACGATTAGCAATTAACATTTTTGCGTCTTCACCAGCAGTATAGCGTAATTGATTTTTACCATCGGTTGCTGCTTCAAATATTACTTCTGCTACCACACCTGCGGGTGATGCGTTTTGCGCCATTGTAGGCAAGGCGTTCATTAAAGCGCCTACAATATTTTGATATTCAAGCATCGTTTCATCGTTGCTAAAATCAAAAGACCTGCCCGCAAAATCAGTTGCAATCATTCCTGGTTCCACAATCTTTACTTTTCCGCCAAATTGTTCTACTTCATAATGCAAAGCTTCTGAAATGCCTTCAA